>NHFW02000029.1 GCA_002171295.2 Flavobacteriaceae bacterium TMED121 | reverse complement strand
CTACCGCAATGCAAAACTTGGTAAATAAATTAGTTCAGAAAATTGATTCACTCGAGATAAACACTGATGTAGATTTAAAACAACAGATTTTAGAACTACAGAGCAGCCAAGTTGCAAGTGAAAATAATTCTACTGCCCTTCAAAATCAAGTAAATGGATTAGTTCAGAAGATTGCCGCACTTGAAATTAATAGTGAAAAGTACAACAGTGAAGTTGTAGGTTGTTATCGTTGGGGTGATTATCCTTTTGAGGTTCTCAAAAATGGAATCGGTGTTTATCAAACATTAGACCGTATTCTTAATACTTTTACTGATATTCACATAATCTTTGTTTGGGAAAAGAAGAATGACATAATTGAGTTTACTTTTCCAAATTTATTTTTAACATATAGCTCGCTTTCGATTGAAAATGGAATGGGGCATATAAATCCAGGTACCTATGAAATTCCATTAAACAACTTGAATACCTTATCCTTTCCGGCAAGTGCTAATAATTGTGGCACGCCTTGCACTAGGTCTTTTGTAAAATATAATTGCCCAAACTAAACAAAGAAAATTATGTTCAGATTACTTCGCTTTGCATTTAAAAATTACCGTTATGCTGTTATGGGTTACACTATTTTTAAGTCTGCCAAAAGTAAGTACAATAAGAAAAAAAGGTAATAATAGCAGGTAAGTATAACATAACAAGAAACTTGACTATGCATTAGAATATGCTCCTTTTGATACTGATGTATTTATTTATAATGTATCGTTCACATTAAACGAATTTAAAAAATAACAAGAGAAAAACACGAAGTAGAAATTCTTTATAAAACGTATATAATTAGTGAAGAAATAAAAAAAGGAGCACTTTATTTTCTAAACCTTTGTGGGTGTTGAGGGATTCGAACCCCCGACTTCTACCCTGTCAAGGTAGCGCTCTAAACCAACTGAGCTAAACACCCTAAAATATGAAATTTAGATTAATCTAAAATAATTTTAGAACGAACAAATATAATATTTTTATTTATGGATAATTTATTAGACGGCTTAATGATATAAGGTATGATTTGTTTTAATATTCAGTATGATTTAGAAATTTTAAATTACTAATATTATTATGTAAATAGACAATTAAAATTGCGCTAATAAAAAATTAGATAATTAATTATGTATATACAAATATTGTTAGTACATTTGAATATGAAAGTTAATAAACCTAAATGCGGATGCGGGTAAACACAAAACTCAGAGGGTTATTGTGATGGATCTCATTCCGGTAATTAGATTAAAATTAGATTTTATAGATTCAATTGAGGGGGTGAGGTTAAAAAGATGAAACTGATTATGAAAGAGTGATTTTCCACACCCCCCTCAATTAAAAAGATACATATAAATTTCTTACTTGAGTTTTAATTTTCAATTATAACTATTTATAAATAACATTTCCTGTTATTTATATCAACAATTATTTAGTTTTCTTTATATAGTTTATATAATTCATAAAGAATATATATAATAGTTAACCACATAAAAGTTAAACACTAATAAAATATTATTAAAAAATAATCAGTAATTATTGATTTTATTGAAATATTATGTAATTGATTTTTGTATTTGATTAAAAAAATTGAATAATCCTCAATTTGGTTGCCTAATATTTTTTAAAAATTAAAAAAAATAATCAGAAATTTGCCTAAGTCGTAAAAAAGATAAATTGATAATATATTTACAAAAATTACAATCAAACTGAAACTACTTTTACATTGTTATTAAGTCAAATACTCACAGAAGTATACGCTTAGTTTAGTTAATTTAATTGTTTGGTTTTTTTATTATTTCGTTAATTGGGCGGGAATCTTCATCCCGCCCAATTTTTTTCATAACTTTCCTGCTTTACTTTAAAAATCATTTATTATGATTAAAAAAATTATACTGTTTAATGTCATTTTATTAATAATATTTATCATTTTTAAAAGCAACAGTGAAATAGGGTCAATGGATGCTTGTCTTTGCACAGAGATTTTAGTTAACCCCAGCTTTATAAACAAAAAAAACAAAATGCCATCAGTAAAAAAATGTTTAAGCTCTTTTAAAGATTTTAAAAATGCTCATCTTGAATGTATAAAATCAATTCCATTAGATCATTCAGAAATTAAAGTCGATTCCATTAAATCGATATGATTTAGTCGAATGATTTTTTTATTTTAGACCTCTAAATATTTTATTAAATCAATGCTAAATATTCTTAAGAAGATAAGATTTTTATTGTTATTGATTCCCCTGGGAATTGTAATCAGTTATGTTGATAGGCAGGTTACTAAAGCCGGATTTTTATCTACCAACGAAATATCAGATCATTATATATTTATTGGGGGCTTGATCTTAATTGTTATAAGCCTTTTAGGAGCTGTACTTTATTATGATAAAAAATCAAACGACTGAAAGAAATTATGATGTATTTTAATCTTAACGATATTGAAGGCTTTTCAAAAATTTATCGATTAAACATGATTAATAGTATTACTGGTTATAAATCTGCGAACATGATTGGTAGTCGATCTAATTCTGGAATAGAGAATTTAGCTATTTTCAGCTCAATAACTCACCTTGGAAGTAATCCTGCACTTCTTAGTTTTATCTTAAGGCCTAACACTGTTCCAAGGCATACTTACAAAAATTTTAAGGAAAATCAAGTTTTTACTGTAAACCACGTGGCGCTAAATCAAATTGAAGATGCCCATCATACCAGTGCAAAATACGATGAAGAAATCTCCGAATTTAATCAAACAGGTTTGACTCCTGAATACAAAACTGACTTTTTAGCTCCCTTTGTAAAAGGTTCGCCTGTTCAATTGGGGTGTCGCTACCTAAATGAATACGATATTAAAGAAAATGGATGCGTATTGATTGTCGCCGCAATTGAACACATTTTTATAAATAAAGAACTTCTTGAGGATGATGGATGGGTGAGATTGGAAAGGGGAAACGTAATGACAATAAACGGACTGGATGGCTATGCCCTTCCAAAATTAAATAAAAGACTTGATTATGCCAGGCCCAACAAAATTTCAAAATCTTAATTAAATCCCTTGTTTATCTTTTAATATGGACATNATAAGCAATGATATTATGGCCTACGCCATTCGACACACCCAGGATGAATCTNAGCTACTGAAGGCTCTAAATAAAGAGACGCATCAGAAAATNCTTCAACCTAGAATGATTAGTGGACATTTCCAGGGAAGGTTTTTAAGTTTTATTGCAAAACTAATCAAACCTCNAANAATTCTTGAAATTGGAACNTATACTGGCTATGCAACACTTTGTCTTGCTGAAGGGTTGACTAAAGATGGTATAATTCANACCATTGAAATCAANGAAGAGCTGNTTGATTTTCAAAAAAAATACTTTNANCAAAGNGAATTCAAAAATCAAATATTTANCCATTTGGGTGAGGCTAAAAATATTATTCCTGAATTAAATCTAGAGTTCGATTTAGTNTTTATAGATGCTGATAAAACCAATTACCCTATTTACTTAGAAATGGTGCTTTCAAAATTGAGAAAGGGAGGAGTTTTAATCGCTGACAACGTGCTATGGANTGGAAAAGTTTTAGAGCATCAACAAAAAAGCACTGATTCGGAAACTNATAGTATTAAACTATTTAACAAACTTGTCAAGAAAGAAAAAAATTTGGAAACGTTACTTTTACCAATTAGAGATGGACTTATGGTTTGCAGAAAAATTTAAAGATCCCTTTTTATAGAATCTGTAAGTTCATCAAAGTCATCTTTAACCTTGTCAACTTGTTTCTTAATATCTTTTCCTACTCCCCCAACAGGGTCATTAGAATCCACTGACTTTTGGATCTCAGATTTTATTTCGTTGGTGGCATTTCTCACCTGCGTAACCCCCTTTGCAAGAGTCTTTGCAATTGAGGGAATTTTATCCGCACCAAATACGAGTAGGACAATAAAAAAAATAAAAACTAATTCAGTCCCGCTAATAAAAAGAAACATAGCCTAAATTTTCACAAATATATAAAAAGGTAATCTTATAATATCATCCAATTAAGGGCGAAAAAATTAAAATCAACGATTAGTCTTGGACTTAAACAGGTCAAACTCAGAAAGGCTTTCCTCTTTAGGCCAAGTATTGTTTTCAACATCAATATCCGAGGTCGCAGAATCTGGATCCAAAACCACAGATTTAATTTTTTTATTTGTCGCAATAATTTTCTTTACATNTTGATCATTTTTTCTCCAAATCTCAGCAGGATACTTAACTCGATCAGAACTTCCATCCTCATAGTTATATGCTACTAAAATGGGCATCACTAGACCACCGATTTTTTCAAAAGTAACCTCATAAAAGTTTCTAGGTAATTGAACCTTATCGTCATTTTCAAATTTATCTAAATAAGCTTGTAGGTTGTCTGATCCTATTTTAGATTCAGTTTTTATATCTTCTTCCTCAAGAAACACAAATGGATAATCCTCATTAGTAATTCCATATTTATCAATTATTNCTTGAGCTTTTTCAGGAATATTGTTGGTAAACTGAAGTTTTTTTAAACTTTTAACACCAATATCTACATAATCCGTTGTATAAAACCAACCTCTCCAAAACCAATCCAGATCAACAGCCGAAGCATCCTCCATGGTCCTAAAAAAATCTGCAGGGGTAGGATGTTTAAACTTCCATCGCTTGGAATAAGTTTTAAATGCGAAGTCAAACAGCTCTCGACCCATAACTGTTTCCCTCAAAATATTGAGTGCTGTAGCCGGTTTACCATAAGCATTTGCACCCAAATCATAAATGTTTTCAGGATTAGACATTATTGGAGCCAAGAAACTTTGATCTCCTGCCATATAACTAACAATACGATCTGGATCTCCTCTTCTTGATGGATACTTTGAAAGGTTATCCATGGACAAGGGATTTCGCTTTGCAAACTCTTGTTCGGTCAAATATTGCATAAAAGTATTAAGCCCCTCATCCATCCAGCCCCATTGCCTCTCATCNGAATTGACAATCATNGGAAAGAAATTATGACCAATTTCNTGGATTATTACACTAATCATGCCGTATTTCTCTCTAAAGGAGTAAGTACCGTCCTCATCAGGTCTTCCATAATTCCAACAAATCATGGGATACTCCATTCCTTGGTTCTTCGAATGAACAGAAACTGCTTTAGNATAAGGATAATCAAAAGTAAATTTAGAGTAGGTTTTAAGGGTTTGTACAACAGCCCTTGTAGAGAATTGCTCCCAAAGGGGATTACCCTCCTTTGGATAGAGGGATACAGCCATTATATTTTTGCCTCCAATGGGAACAGNCATCATTTCCCAAATAAATTTTCTAGAACTTGCAAAGGCAAAATCACGAACGTTTTTAGCAATAAATTTCCAAGTCTTTTTATCCTCTGAAAAACTTTTTTCATTAGCTTCCGCTTCTTCTTGNTTNACAATNAAGANGGGTTCGTCAAATGATTTTTCAGCTCTTTTATACCTACGGTATTGTTCAATGGAAAGTACCTCCTTAGGATTTTGCAATATTCCCGTAGCCTCCAATATATGATCTGCAGGAACAGTCAGATTGACCTCATAATTCCCAAAGTTCAATGCAAACTCACCATTACCCCAAAACTGATGGTTTTGCCACCCTTCAACATCATTATAAACAGCCAAACGAGGAAAAAACTGAGCAATAACATACAATCTATTTCCATCCTTAGGAAAAGGTTCGTAACCTGATCTTGCACGTTTTTTTACGTGGTCATTTATGTTATACCACCATTTTACAGAGAGCTTGAATTGCTCACCACTTTTTAAGGGTTGTGGAAGATCAACCCGCATCATNGTCATATTAATTGTATACTTTAAAAATTGATTGGACTCGTCCTTAACCCATTGAATATTAAAACCACCGTCAAATGGGATCTCCAAATGTCTTGACGCAAACCGATCTACTTGAGATTCATCGATAAGATTATAAATTATATTATGAGCAGTATCTCCNTCGGAGTTTTTTTGTAATNCCGGAGCATCTTTTTTTCTAATATTTTGATCTAATTGTAACCACAAATATTCAAGTACATCAGGAGAATTATTAGTATAAGTAATCTCTTCCTGTCCATACAATCTTTTATTTTTATCATCCAATTCCACATCTATTACATAATCAACTTTTTGTTGATAATAATCCTCTCCAGGNGCACCAGAGGCTGTCCTAAACTTATTTGGAGTCGGTAGCTCCTCTTTCANCTGCTTAAACTTATTACCATTTAGATGACCCCCAAGGCTTTGANATACTTCTTGACCCTGGACATTAATCAAAAACGTGAACAATATCACTGGAGAAAAAAATGTTTTTAATGTTTTCATAATTTCGAAAGTTTGCCTAAANAAAATTAATATAAATTTACCTATTCATTTGCATTTGTAACTAGTCAGAAATATTAAGTTCTACTTCAAATGTATGTCTTGAGGATACACTCAAAAAACTCTTTCTCCTTCCTCTACTGCGAAAATGTAAAATATTTTTTTGATCATCAGTGAAATCAAAAAGTAAAGTGTTTTTAACGTCAAAATTGGTTATAGTACTGTCTAATAAAATTTCTAGGTAGGCAACCAACAAATCGTTACGATAAATTTTACCCAAGTAATCAAATTGAAGAATACTATCCTTGGATTTAAAGACCAAGTTCTTTTTAAAATATTTTTTTATTAAACTGTCCACCAGCTCAACTTTATTATCGGGATTTAATTTAATCCCAGAGCTTCTTTTTTGCAAGGTAAACTCGAAGTCATCAGTAAAAACTTGAGCCGTAATTTGCAAACTTCTGTCCTCTGGAATATACTTAATTGATGTTGTAGATACATAGAATTTATGTAAAGCAAAACAGGAAATAGTAATTAAAGTCAGAAAAAAAAGGGAAATAATTCTCATTAACCATTAAAATTTACTGCGGTACTTTTTACTCTGTAAAATAAGGTAATCTATGAGCTGAAACTGCTGACTTTGATTAAGTAATTTCTGTGAGGGTAAATTATTATCTATGTGTTCTAAAAATCCAACTATCTGATCGTCTNTNAGNTCCAGATCACTACTAAAGAAAGACTTATCGAATACATAACTAAGTACCTCGCTAGGCTTTAAGTTTCTTTTTTCTTCTTCGGTTTTATTACTTACTAGTTTTGCAATNAGCTTAGCAACATTAATTAAGTTAATNCCATTTTTTAGTTGACCTTGTCTAACNATGGAGTTTTCTAAACGGGTTGATTTATCCCTATCATAGTNGAAACCTTTNAACTCTTCTTCCTTCAGATCTAGAAATTTTTCAGCATCATCAGGTGTAACAACAACCTCTTCTAAAGCGTTGATTTTCTNATTAATAGTAATGATAAGTCTATTTTTTTGAATGATTTCTGGGGTGATTTTGACCGTACGAATCATGTATTGAACCGAAGAAAAAACAACTTCGTCTCCATTTTTAACTGGAATTTCAAATGCNCCCTCCCCATTTGTAATAGTATTGATTTGAGCAGTAATATTGACTACATTGGCTGCTACTACATTGATATTGCGATAGATCAGCCTTCCTTTAATCGATACTCTATCCTGGGCAAAGGCNACCACTTGAAACACAAGAAAAAATATCAAAAGTTTAAATTTCATAATCTAAAGATAAAAGCTAATTTAAAGATAGTCGTTAAAAGATTATTTATTTATNAAATTTCTATTCATAAATTAATCTGNAAAGCATATNACCATTAANAGCATAACCGNTAAAGATACTTTTATTGGAGGACACCTTGTGCTTCAGCCTGGTAGACCAATTGAGGACTGTTGCTTTGAACTGCATAATCATACATCAAGTCTACATCCTGGGATGGAATTCAACAGAAAAATTATTGCTGTTTTATCCGCTCTAAATTTTGAATGTGAGAATTTTTTTGGTCTTATCAGTATCAGATTAAGAGGTATTACCAAGCCTTCCTGCATTTTAAAAAAAGTATTTGGGCTCGCAATTGATAACGGAAGTTGAAGAAAGATTACTTAAATTGAAAAAAAAAGATTAATCTGGCTCAATACCATGATTAGAACTAAAAAATTTTATCAAGATTTAGGCTTTAAGACTGTGGGGGAAATATTTAATGTCTAGGGCATTGGAATCTATTAACGTACATATATAAAACTTTGTGGGATGAACCGATCTGAATTTTTAAGTACTACTTTAGGAATTATCGCTTTATCCAATATCTCTATGAAGCCTTCGAAAAATTACGACCCTTTAATTCTTATAGGAAAAGGAAAACCACAATTGGTAGGTTCAACTTTTTCTATGTTACCAGAAGTAAAAGTTGCGCTAGAAATAATGACCCGTGATGCCAAAAATGATGGAATAGAAATCACGGTCGTATCTGCCTATCGTTCATATGAACGACAAAAAAGTATTTGGAATAGTAAATTTATTAAGCTTGAAAAAAAAGGTTTCAAAAACTTAGCTATTATAGATCAAATCATTAAATACTCCACTATACCTGGCACTTCTAGACATCATTGGGGAACAGACATTGATATAATTGACGGATCTCAAACTTCTAAAGGTGACCTGTTAGTTACAAAAAAATTCCACGGCAATGGCCCATACAACAAACTTAGAAAGTGGATGGATACAAATGCTGAAAAATTTGGTTTTATAAAACCCTACAATCGTGATCCGGAGAGAAAGGGCTTCCTTTATGAACCATGGCATTACAGTTATGCGATGAAATCAATACCGATGCTAAATGCTTATTTAGAACTGGATGCTATCTCATTGATAAAGGATAGTGACTTATTAGGCGCAGATTTATTAGATTCAAAATTCATCAATAAATATCTCAGTAGTCATGTACTGGGCATAGATGCAGCTTTATTATAAATTAACGGATAAATACAGGAGCATACGACGATGTTGTATTTTCTTCACTGTATGTGTAGCTTCCATAATTAAACCCTAATAAGTTTTCCGCAGTTACTTCCTCTAATTCTAGTAAATAACGCGCCATCATTCCTCTCGCCTTCTTAGCATAGAATGAAATCATCTTCAATTTACCGTTTTTAAAATCTTTAAACTGTGGTGTAATTATATCGGTATTTAGAATCTTTGAATTGATTGATGAAAAGTATTCGTTGCTGGCCAAATTAACAAAAAGTTCTCCCTCTTCTAATTCCTCATTAAGGAAACCTGTAATTTTCTCTTTCCAAAACTCATAAAGGTTATTATTGGTATCAATAGGAAATTTACTTCCCATTTCCAATCGGTAAGGCTGAATTAAATCTAGTGGTTTTAGAATACCATAAAGTCCAGAAAGAATCCTTAGACTATTTTGCATAGAGTCAATCTTATCCACCGGAAGGGAATATACATCCAAACCCGAGTATACATCACCATCAAAAGCAAAAACAGCAGGGCGGGCGTTACTTGGATTAAAAGGAGTTGTAAAATTTTGATTTCTTTCCCAATTCAAATTACCCAACTTGTCAGAAATTTTCATCAATTGTGATAGTTCTGAAGGGGATTTTTCCCTCAACAACTGATTAATTCGTTTAGCTTCAGTTAAAAAAAATGGGTTAGAGTTTATATCGATAGGCAAATCAGAATCAAAATTGAGAGATTTGGCAGGTGAGATAATCATTTTCATAATTCACTTTTTTTCAAATTTATAAGGATTTTTGGGGAAAAAAAATTCTATTGAATTGTCATAATTTATTGAGACATCAATAATGCTTATGTTTAGAGTAGTTTCTCCATCGTTCAAGAGTGGTTTCAATATCTTTTGGTATTGGCGAATCAAAATCCATCCACAGATTTGTTTTAGGGTGATTAAAACCAAGTGTTTTCGCATGTAATGCTTGACGAGGTAAGCTGGAAAAACAATTTTGAACGAACTGTTTGTACTTGGTAAAGGTGGTTCCCTTAAGTATAGTGTCACCACCGTAGCGAGCATCATTGAATAAAGTATGTCCAATGTGTTTCATATGGACTCTAATCTGGTGAGTACGACCAGTTTCAAGGCTACATTCGACTAAAGTGACGTAACCTAAACTTTCAATAATCCTATAGTGAGTAATTGCAGTCTTACCAGAATTTCCATCCGGAAATACAGTCATTTGAAGACGGTTTTTAGGGTTACGCCCAATGTTACCTTCGATCATACCCTCTTCTTCTTTAACTCCCCCCCAAACTAAAGCAACGTATTTTCTAGCTGAAATTTTATCATGAAATTGTTTAGCCAAATTAACCATCGATTCCTCTGTTTTTGCAACGACAAGCAAACCACTAGTATCCTTGTCGATTCGATGAACTAAGCCAGGGCGATTATTTGAATTTAAAGGAAGTTTTTCAAAATGATAAAGTAAACCATTAATTAATGTTCCTGTGTAATTTCCATGACCTGGATGAACAACCATACCTGCAGCTTTATTGACAACAATTAGTTCTTCATCTTCATAAATAATTTCAATAGGTAAATCCTCCGCTACCAATAAATTTTCATGAGGTGGGTAGGAAAACAAAACTTTAATATTATCCCCCCCTTTAACTTTATAATTTGACTTAACGGTTTTACCATCCACTTTAATAGCCCCTAATTTTGCAGCTTGCTGAATTTTATTTCTTGTAGCATTTTCAATGCGATTAATCAAAAACTTATCCACTCTTAGGGGGTCCTGACCTTGATCAGCTTTAAATGAAAAGTGTTCATAAAGCTCTCCCTCATTGATCTCTGAGGTTACACGAATATTATTTTCTTTTTCCATTCCCCAAAACTAGGTCTATTTTAGCTGTTTTTTGTAAAAGTGTTCCAGGTTCTATTGGCTCTCCTAGATGCCTAATTTCCAAAACCATATCCTTACCTATATTATTTTCGTATGATATTTCCCCAATAGAGAAACCGACAGATTTTAATGTAACCTCAGCATTTCTTCGAGTAATTTGGACAACATTGGGGACACTAATTCTCCTGTATCCTGAAGGGTTTAAGGTCACATATATTTTACGATTTTTTTTTACCAACTGACCAGCAAAGGGAAGGTGATCAATTACACTAAATGGTGGTAATTTAGATGTATACTTTGAAGAATCAATAACCTCGAATCGTAAATTTTTGGCTTTGACGATTTCCTCAAGATTAATTATGGAGATACCTTTAAGGTTTGGAACCTCCTGCATATCGTTGTGATTAGTAATTATCTTTAGAGCCACAAGCATTAGATAGATAAACAAAATCAATACAAAAGCTGCAATAATTAACTGCTTCAAAAAAGCTCTACTGATAAGGAATCTAAAAAAATTCATTATTTGAAATGTTATCAAAGATAATAAATCACCTGGCTTTTGGATTAATCTTAAATGCAATACATTTGTTAAAAGGTTATTAATGGGTAAGATATTAGTTGGTATTGCAATGGGAGGTTATGCTTCCGAAAAAGCAATCTCTCATGAAAGTGGCAACAACGTATACCAAAATCTAAGCCGGGAAAAATGGGAGGTTTTCCGATTGTTAATCAATAAAAATCAATGGACTGTTCTCGATCAAAACAACCATGAAATCGAATTCGATCAAAATGACTATAGTTTTAATTTCAATGGGGAAACCCTGCGGTTTGATGTCATTTTCAATGCTGTCCACGGCGTGCCTGGAGAAAACGGAGAATTGGCTGCTTCATTGAAATCTCAAAATATTCCTCAGACCAGTTGTGACTCCCTTGCCGCAGCCCTCACCTTCGATAAAAGAAAGTGCTTAGAGGTCGCAAAAAAAACAGGGGTTTCCGCAGCTAAGTCTATTGCCTTTAATCATGGAGATCATTTAGATGAAGAAGTAATTCTAAAAATTGTTGGACTACCATGTTTTGTCAAACCCAATCGATCCGGAAGCAGTTACGGAATCGTTAAAGTTCAAAAGAAAAAAGCCATAGGTGGAGCGATTGAGTCAGCTTTAAAAGAAGATTCTGAACTCATCATTGAATCTGCCCTTGAGGGCCCTGAAATCTCAGTAGGTGTTTATACCAAGAACGATAAAATAATTGTTTTACCAGCTACAGAAGTTATCTCCGAAAATGATTTTTTTGACTACCAAGCCAAATATGAGGGGAAATCTGAAGAAATTACTCCAGCAAAACTCGATGCTGAAGTGGTTGAAAAAGTTAATGAAATTGTTGAGAAACTATACAGTGTATTTGAACTTAAGGGAGTCTGTAGAAGTGAGTTTATATTAGTCGATGGGGACCCTCACCTGCTAGAAATAAATACGGTTCCAGGACTGACCCCCGCGAGTCTAATTCCTCAACAACTTGAAGCTGCTGGAATAGCATTAACAGATTTTTTTGATCAGTTACTGGAGCAAGCTTTGAAAAAAAACAATTAATTTTAGCCNATGAGAAGAGCAGTTTTTCCAGGTTCCTTTGATCCCATTACNCTNGGNCATAAANATATTATTGAANGAAGTGTTTCTCTTTTCGATGAAATTATTATAGCAGTAGGGACCAANTCAGAAAAAAAATACATGTTTCCCCTTGCTCAGNGAATAAAATTCATTGCAGATACCTTTANAGAAAAAAAATCTATTTCTGTGAATAGCTTCGAGGGACTCACAACTGAATTCTGTAAAGAATCAAATGTCGATTTCATTATTCGTGGACTTAGAAATTCTGCTGATTTTGAATTTGAAAAAGCCATTGCTCNTANTAATAGATGTTTGTCTGGAATCGAAACAGTTTTTCTGCTTACCTCAGCTGAAACCTCCTTNATAAGNAGTAGTATTGTTAGGGAGATTATTTCAAACCAAGGAAATTACACCAAACTGGTACCTAATTCTGTAAGAATATAATTTAANCTANAGCGCTAAATCCTCAATCAAAATTTTAATATTTTCATAGGCGTTTTTCATCAATTTAGGAATNTGATCTGNTGTTTTCCAAACAGCTTGTAAAATTCCCTCCTCCAGCTGGGGTATCAAAGGGCCANCGTAAGAAGTAAACATCAAATACCAATAAGTTTTTTTGAGCTTGTATGTTCCNTTACTTGAAAAGATATGATAAGTAATGGGGAGAGNTTTTTTTACAATCAAGTCCCTTACACCAGTCTCNTCCATCACCTCTCTAACTGCACCATCAATAATAGCNTCACCTTTTTCAACTNTTCCTTTGGGCATGTCCCACTTATTATTCCTTTGAATGAATAAAGTTTTACTATTTGAGTGTTGAACTACTCCGCCCGCTGCCTCAACTAATGGAAAGCGTTTCAGGAAATGCTTCCATAGCTTTTTCTTTTTAGGGTGGTACAAATACACTCCTTTTACCTTGTTCGATTTGAGNGCAGTTACAATCAATTTTGTATTGCTAAATTTGATGTAAAAAAAGGGAGTAGTGTCATGGTGAGAGACGATTTCAGTAGTNAGTTCTAAAAATTTTCTATTGAAAAAAACTTTATACATTTGCTTATGATTCATGATCAAAAAACAGCGTTGAAAACTGCCAGACATTTATTGCAAATAAATGCAATTAAATTGAATCCTAAAAATCCTTTTCAATGGGCTAGCGGTTGGAAATCTCCAATATATTGTGACAATAGAATTGTATTGTCCTTTCCTGAAGTAAGAAACTACCTATGTGAGCAACTTGTGAATCAAGCTCGGGCTATATATGGAGAGAAATTTGTTATTGCAGGCGTAGCAACCGGAGCTATTGGTATCGGTATGCTAGTGGCTAATTCGATGGAATTGCCTTTTGTTTATGTCAGGCCAGAACCAAAATCTCATGGAAGGAGAAACCAAATTGAAGGGCAACTGAAAAGTGATGCTAAAGTATTAGTTATAGAAGACCTGGTTTCGACTGGAAAAAGTAGCCTAGCCGCGATTAAAGCACTTCAGAGTGCAGGAGTTGAGGTACTAGGGATGTTAGCCATGTTTAGTTACAATTTTAAAATCTCCAGTCAAAACTTTTCGAGCNCGGCCATTAAACTGAATACCTTAAGTGATTATGATTGCCTTATCAAAGAGGCAGTAAGCTCAGGTTTCATTGAACAAGAAGATATGAAACTTTTAAAATCTTGGCGATCTAATCCTTCTGAATGGAATTCTAATTAATATACCATTTCAATTGCTCCNTTTGTATATTGTGCAACTTGATTAGATTTTTTTTCTATAATTAATAAACCNTGATCACTTATTCCGACAATTCTTCCAATNAACTTGACTCCATCANCTTTAAATTCAGACCATTCCCCTTTTCTNTAAATAAATTTTTCAAAAGTTGAGGATAAGCCCACTTTATCNGGCTTTTTAAGTAAATCAAAAAAAANATATAAATTTTTTAGTATTTCATCAAAGATCACATTTAAATCATANTTTTTATTAGTTTGAAGAAGCATTGAGCCAGCAAAGGGTAAATCAATAAAAGATGTTTGGTTAACATTAATACCTATTCCAATTATAGATCCACTGAAAATTTTTCCCTTGATCATATTTTCTATTAAAACTCCACCTATTTTTTTATTAGCTGACAAAATGTCGTTTGGCCACTTGATTTTTAAATTGGGAATATTAAACTTTTCCAGTGTCCTGATAATTGCTAATGTAACGGCAAAATTAATTAAAAAAGATTCTGCTGAATTTAATCCTGAAAAGTGCTTGAACACACTAAATGTGATATTTTTATGAGCATCAGATAACCAAACATTAGAACCCTGACCTTTACCTCTAGTCTGGTTCATAGCCCAAACAACGTCACCGTCTTGACATTTTTGGGATTGGAACTTATTTTTAAACCAATCATTTGTTGAGCCAATGGCATCAAGTTTGATTATATTGAATTTCGTCATTGATTAAGATGATATGAATCTAAAAAGTAATAAATTTGGGTAAAATTAAAGGATTTTAATGGCAAAACTATATTCTACTAGAGATCAGCTAATTACAAATATTATATCAGGGATTGATGATGTCAAGGGTATAGATATAAGTTTGCTTGACTTAAGAAAAATAGATAATATGCCGTCAAGTTATTTTATTGTTTGTTCAGGCACCTCAAACACTCATGTTAATGCAATTGTAAGTTCAGTGAAAAAAAAAGTAAGTAAGGCTTTAAAAGAAAAACCATACAATACAGAAGGTAATAATAATTGTGAATGGGTTTTGTTGGACTATGTGAACGTTGTAGTTCATGTTTTTCAAAAACAAATTAGAGAATACTACAACATTGAAGGGCTTTGGGGAGATGCAAAAACTATTAAAATAGCATCGAATTATTAATTGAATATGAAGGAAGATAAAAACAATAAATCAAAATTTAATCCATATTGGGTATATGGAATTATCATAACTGTTCTCCTTGCAATGAGTATGTTTGGGGGAGACAATAATTGGCAATCTCTAGGCAAAACGAATATTTCTGATTTCGAAAGATTTTTAAATGATGGAGATATTGAGGAAGTAACTGTAATCAATCAGAAATTAGCAAGAGTATCGCTAAATAAGAACGGTCTAGAGAAAAGTATTCATAAAAATGTGAAGTCCAAAAATATTTTAGGTCAAGAAAATACCAACGGTCCGCATTATGAATTCGAAGTTGGGAATTTAGAATTATTTCAAAAGAAACTTGAACAAGCTCAGCATAATGGTATACAATTCAGATATGAGTTTGCGACTGTAGAAAATCGTTGGATGGATGTTATACTTGGTTTTCTTCCCATTATAATTATTATTGGTGTATGGTTTTTTCTAATGAGAAGAATGTCAGGAGGAGGAGCAGGTGGACCTGGGGGGCAAATTTTCAATATTGGAAAATCTAAAGCTAAATTATTTGATCAAAATACTGAGGTCAAGACTACTTTTAAAGATGTTGCGGGTTTAGAGGGTGCAAAAGAAGAGATACAAGAAATTGTTGACTTCCTAAAAAATCCAAAAAAATACACCATTTTAGGTGGTAAAATACCAAAAGGTGCATTACTGGTGGGATCACCTGGGACAGGAAAAACATTACTTGCCAAAGCTGTTGCAGGAGAAGCTAAAGTACCATTCTTCTCCTTGTCTGGATCAGACTTCGTTGAAATGTTTGTAGGTGTTGGTGCTTCGAGAGTAAGAGACTTATTTAAACAAGCAAAAGACAAATCTCCTTCTATAATTTTTATTGATGAAATAGATGCTATAGGTCGAGCAAGGGGGAAAAACAACTTTACAGGATCCAACGACGAGAGAGAAAATACTCTTAATCAGTTGCTTACGGAAATGGATGGATTTGGAACGGATACAAATGTAATTGTAGTAGCAGCCACCAACCGAGCAGATGTATTAGACAAGGCATTGATGCGAGCTGGTCGATTTGATCGTCAAATTTATGTTGATTTGCCTGATCTTAATGAAAGACAGGAAATCTTCAAGGTTCACCTTAAACCACTAAAGACGATCAAAAATCTTGATATAGACTTCTTGGCAAAGCAAACTCCCGGTTTTTCTGGAGCTGATATTGCTAATGTATGTAATGAAGCCGCATTAATTGCTGCAAGAAAAAATAGAAAATCTGTGGGAAAACAAGATTTCCTTGATGCTGTTGATCGTATTATTGGGGGATTAGAAAAGAAAAATAAAATTGTTACAGCTGAAGAAAAGAAAACTATTGCATTCCATGAGGCTGGTCATGCATTGGTTAGTTGGTTGTTAGAATATGCTGCTCCACTAGTGAAAGTAACGATTGTTCCAAGAGGTCAATCTCTTGGTGCTGCGTGGTATCTACCTGAAGAAAGAATGATTATTAGAACTGAACAGATGTTAGATGAAATGTGTGCAGCTCTCGGGGGTAGAGCAGCTGAGAAAATAATATTTAATAAGATTAGTACTGGTGCTTTAAGCGATTTGGAAAAAGTGACTCAACAAGCTAGAGCAATGGTATCAGTTTATGGTCTTAACGATACTCTTGGTAATATTACTTACTACGATTCATCCGGACAGATGGAAAACAGCTTTACCAAACCCTATTCAGAAAAAACTGCTCAAGTCATTGATAAAGAAATTTCAGATATTATTGAGCTTCAATATAATAGAGCATGTAATATTTTAAAGAAAAACAAAAGTAAATTAAAGCAACTTGCTGAGAGGCTTCTTGAAAAAGAGGTCATTTTCAAAGATGACTTATTCAAAATTTTAGGGGAAAGACCTTTTGAAAATAAGAATAAGGAAAAAGAATTAGGGGGTAAAGATATTAAGATTGCTGTTAACTAGTCTGTAGTGGGTTTTTGGAGTAGATTATTTGGCGCTGAAACTAGAACCAGTAAATTATCCGGTGATAGCCCTTATCTTCCAAAAAAAAGTGACGAAGTAGAAGTAATATTTGCAAAACTTTTCACAAAAAAAGGTGGAAAATTTATTTACAGTGAAGATAAGAAAAGTTCAGATCATTATTTCAAATTAATACTTGATGAAAACCATTGGAAAAATGAAGACATCCTCTGTTTTGATAAAAACTTATCGGATAGATTTCATATTATTTGCCAACCCACTAATATTGAATTAAATGAATTTAAGGTTTTTTTAATCAGCTGTGAATACTTGATCGCCAACAAAGGAACGATCCTTATATGTAATCACCAATTAAAGGATTTTAAATTAGATAATCTACCTCCATACATTATAGTTTATTCAGGACTAAATAACTTTGTAAATGATGTGAGTGAAGGAATGACAAGTCTGAAAAACAAATACTCTGATAGGCTTCCTTCCAACATTACAACTTTAAATGTGAAAAATTCAGTTGACGAAAAAGATTTTTTATCATATGGTAATAGTGCTAAAAGCCTATATTTATTGCTTGAAGAGAGTTAGATCATGAGAGAGATTTACATTAGGGGGATTTCTGGAGGTTTGTATGCCATCTCGATTCTTATTGCTCTCTTTAATAATCAAATAACTTTTTCAATAGTTATTATCGTTTTTTCAATACTTGCATTAATCGAGTTTCAACGCCTAATAAATTATAAAAGTTATTTCGCCATTACATTGCTACTTTTATTAGTTTATAATTTTTACAGATCACATATCGATTATTCCTCAATAGTTTATCTTTTAATAGCAAATTTTGCTTCTCATTTTTTTTTATTTTACAAACTAGTTAAAAGCAAAAAAATCAAATATAAGTATATTACCAAAAGTATCTTAAGTACATTATACCTTGCTTTAGGATGTTTTTTTATCATTGCTCTGGCAGGGACTGGAGAAAATTACAATCCCATGGAAGTGTTATTATTCTTTATATTGGTTTGGGTTAATAATTCATTTGCATACTTAATTGGAAAAAAAATTGGTAAAAGACCTCTTTTTGAATCTATTTCTCCCAAAAAAACATGGGAAGGATTCTTAGGAGGATTAGTTTTTACAATAATCGCAGCTTTTATTATTTACTACTACAAAGCTGATTTTTTATTAAATTTTTATCTTATTTATGCCATTTTAATTACTGTTTTAGCCACTTTGGGAGATCTTATACAATCTAAATTTAAACGCCACGCTAATGTAAAAGACAGCGGTTCATTAATACCAGGGCATGGCGGGTTTTTTGATCGCATGGATAGTGTTATTTTTAGTGCTCCATGGATATATTTTTTTGTAAAATTTAATCAATATGTTTCATAAAGAAGGGTATAAAATAATTCTAAGTTCTTTTCTGATTGTGACTACAATTGTACTTTTTGTGGAGTATGCCATCGAAACTTTTTGGATAGAAAAACTACTTCAACTTACCTCCATCATTGTTTTGGTTTTGGTGCTTCAGTTTTTTAGAAATCCTAAAAGGGAAACGCTAGTCAATGAAAATCATATTATTTCACCTGTAGACGGAAAAGTGGTCGTTATTGAAGAAGTTTTTGAAAAAGAGTATTTTAAAGACAAACGTTTACAAGTCTCAATTTTTATGTCACCTATCAATGTTCATGTAACCCGTTATGCTATAAGTGGAAAAGTTGTTTTTAGCAAGTATCACCCTGGTAAATACCTTGTTGCGTGGCATCCTAAATCTTCTGAATTAAATGAACGAACAACGGTTGTACTGGAGAACAATACTGTCGGAAAGATTCTTTACCGCCAAATTGCTGGAGCGGTAGCTAGGAGGATAGTAAACTATGCAAAAATCGGTGACAAGGCTATTCAAGGAGCTGACGCCGGGTTTATCAAATTTGGCTCTAGAGTAGATCTTTTTTTACCTGTTGGTACTAAATTAAATGTTGCAATAGAGCAAGTCATTAAAGGGGGTGTAGATAAAATTGCAACGGTATAATTAAAATTGTTTTAATCGCTTTGATAATAGAGCTATCTTATGTTGCGCATCTGAGGCTTTTTTTCGTTCCAATTCAATCACCTTATTAGGCGCATTGGAAACAAAACGTTCGTTAGATAACTTTTTTTCCACCGAATTCAGAAACCCTTTAACATATTCCAACTCCTGCGTTAATTTTTTTCGCTCCTCTTCTGGTTTAACTACCTCACTAATTGGAATAAAGAACTCTGATCGACCCAATCGAAATGAACCTAGGACCTGATCATATTGCTGAGTCGGCTTTTCTAACTTTTCAACTTTACCCAATTTTTGAACAATATCAACATATGGAATTACTGCATCAGAAATTAAAACAAGTGGCTCCTTGAATCCAATATTTTTTTCTTTCCTGAAATTTCTAATCCCACCGACTATCTGCTTGACCATCTCAAAATCTGTATTCAATTGCTCATCTACTTTTTGGACCTTTGGCCAAGGAGAAATCATCAAAGTATCTTCCTTTTTCCTTACTGCAATGAAATGCCATAACTCTTCAGTGAGGAAAGGCATAAAGGGATGTAATAACTTTAGATTATCCTCAAATATTGATTTTACGGCTGTCAATGTTCCGTGATCAATTGACTGACCATAACTCGGTTTGATAATTTCTAGAAACCAAGAACAAAAGTCATCCCAAATCAATTTATATAGTGTCATTAAGGCATCAGAAATTCGATATTTCTTAAAATGATCTTCAACAGTTATTAGGGTTTGATTAAACAATGACTGATACCATTTTATTGCTGAAGCATTCAATATTGAAATATCTTTAATTTCATCCACTTCCCAACCATCAATCAATCGGTAAGCATTCCAAATTTTATTGGAAAAGTTCTTTCCCTGTTGACAAAGACTTTCATCAAACAAAAGGTCATTTCCTGCAGCAGAACTGAACATCAGGCCTAACCTTACAGCATCCGCACCGTAATTGTCAATTAAAGCCAATGCATCAGGAGAATTACCCAACTGTTTGGACATCTTTCTACCTTGCTTGTCGCGAACTAAACCTGTCAAGTATACATTAGAAAAAGGAGGCTGATCTCTAAGTTTATATCCTGAAATTATCATGCGAGCAACCCAAAAAAATAAAATATCGGGCCCGGTAACCAAGTCCTGCGTAGGATAATAATAATTAATTTCTGGGTTTTCAGGTTCTAATACGCCATTAAATACAGAGATTGGCCACAGCCATGAGGAAAACCACGTATCAAGTACATCCTCATCTTGATGCAAATCAGATTGACTTAACCTTTGGTTACCAGTCACTTCTTTGGCCTTCTCAAGAGCACTTTCAATATTTTTAGCAACAACAAATTCCGACTTATCATTACCATAATAATAGGCGGGTATTTGCTGACCCCACCACAACTGTCGTGAAATATTCCAATCGCGAATATTATCCATCCAATAGCGGTAAGTATTTTTAAATTTTTCAGGAACCAATCGAATGGTATTACTATTCAAAACAGCATCAATGGCGGGTTTGGACAAATCTTCCATTTTTAAAAACCATTGATCTGATAATCTGGGTTCAATAATGGCTTTTGTACGTTCTGAAGTCCCTAATTTATGTCGATAATTTTCTTTTTTTACGAGCTTACCTGATTCCTCCAATACTTTAGATATTTTTTTACGGGCAATAAATCGGTCCATCCCCTCAAATGATTGACCGTGATGATTTAGGGTAGCGTCTTCATTAAAAATATCAATTACTGCCAAGTCGTGTTTTTCCCCTAATACTTTATCATTAATATCATGGGCAGGCGTGACCTTAAGGCATCCAGTACCGAATTCAATATCCACATATTCATCAATGATAATAGGGATCTCCCTATTAGTGATTGGGACGATTAATTTTTTCCCTTTTAAATGGAAATAACGCTCATCCTGAGGATTAATACAAACAGCTGTATCTCCAAAAAGAGTTTCTGGTCTGGTGGTTGCTATTATAACTTTTTCGTCACTATCCACAACTTTATAGGCAATGTGATACAATTGACCTTCTCGCTCCTCGTATATAACCTCCTCATCAGATAGGGTTGTCTTGGCCTCTGGATCCCAGTTGACCATTCGATAACCCCTGTAAATTAACCCTTGGTCGAAGAGTTTTATAAAGGTAGCTATTACAGAAGCCGACATCTGCTCATCCAATGTAAATTTAGTTCGATTCCAGTCACAAGAACATCCTATTTTCTTGAGCTGTTCGAGGATAACGCCACCGTATTCAAGAGTCCAATCCCAAGCATGTTTCAGAAATTCTTCTCTAGATAAATCTGATTTGTAAATTCCTTGTTCTTTTAGTTTGGCAACCACTTTGGCCTCCGTAGCAATAGAGGCATGGTCAGTTCCAGGCACCCAACACGCATTGTAGCCTTGCATTCTTGCGCGTCGAATAATGACATCCTGAAGAGTATTATTTAGCATATGACCCATGTGAAGAACTCCCGTTACATTTGGTGGAGGAATGACTAAGGTATAGGGATCCCTTTCATCAGGAGTGGAACTGAAGAACTCATTTTCCATCCAATAAGAATACCATTTCTTTTCAATGTTTTTTGAGACAAACTTCGGCGGAATATCCATTAGTTCTTTTGAAAATTAATTGCTTGTAAAATTAACACCTTTTGTTATTATAAAATATGGATGAGTTTTGCTTTTGACATTAAAGTTGTAAATTTATAATAATAAATAATGGAAAACATGAAACGATTTGCACTACTTATCCTTTTTCTTTTAACTCCTCTATTAATAATAGCTCAGGATAAAGGAGCGCTCATCAGTTTTGAAACCGATACCATAGACTATGGAGAAATTTTAAAAGGTAGCGATGGCGTCAGAACATTTATATTTGAAAATATCGGTGATGCACCTATTGAAATCCAGGGTGTAAAATCCAGTTGTGGTTGTACAATCCCTAAAAAGCCTAAAGCACCTATCGCTCCGGGGGAAAAAGGCGAAATACAAGTTAAATACGATACAAACCGTATAGGCGTATTTCGAAAAACCATAACCGTCAATACAAACGTAGCAAGTGCAGCAATTATTGCATTAAAGATTAAGGGAAACGTATTGACCAACTAACTTATTTATTTATATATCCTAATCATTCACAATTTTTAGCTAAGGGTTGAATTAAAGGGGTTTTTTTTTGAATATTTGCAATCACAAAAATAGAAATGCCAAAAATATCTAAGAAAGCTCAAGAACTGCCCTCCTCACCCATAAGAAAATTAGTTACTTATGCAGATCAAGCGAAGTCTCGTGGAGTAGAGATATTACATCTGAATATTGGACAGCCCGACATCGAAGCACCCTCTGAAGCTATGGAAATTGTTCGTCATCACGATTTTAAACTACTTCCCTATGGGTCTTCTCAAGGTGCATTATCTTACCGTCAGAAACTTTGCACCTATTATGAGCATCATGATATTAATATTCATCCCAATGATATTATCGTTACCACAGGAGCAAGTGAGGCGCTTTCGTTTACCCTTAATGTAATTTGTGACGCTGGGGATGAAATTATTATTCCAGAACCATTTTACGCCAACTATAATGGTTTTGCCGCCTCCTCGAGTGTTAAGGTAATCCCTGTCATCTCTCATTTTGATAATAAATTTGAGTTGCCCCCAGTTAAGGATTTAAAAGAAAAAATAACGAATAAAACCAGAGCAATACTTATTTGTAATCCAAGCAACCCTACTGGGTATCTATATACTGAAATCGAAATCAAAGCACTGGTAGACTTAGCAGTTGAAAAAGATATTTTTATAATTGTTGATGAAGTATATCGAGAATTTATTTATACTGATTCGCCTCATTACTCCGTACTTCAAAATAAAAAAGGGAGTCAACATGCAGTTATGATCGATTCTGTTTCTAAGCGCTATAGTCTTTGCGGAGCTAGGGTAGGGTGTATGATTTCAAAAAATAAGCGATTAATGGCAACAGCCTTAAAATTTGCGCATCTAAGATTATCTCCTCCTGCACTTGCTTTAATGGCAAGTGAAGCTGCAATCACTGCTCCACACTCTTATTTGGAGGCAGTCAAAAAAGAATATTCTATTCGTAGAAAAGTTACCATTGAAGCGCTAGAAAAAATTAAAGATATAAAAGTTTCTAAACCCATGGGGGCCTTCTATTGCATTGCCAAACTCCCTGTAAAAAGTGCTGAGGATTTCTCTAAATTTTTATTGACAGACTTTCAGGATGATAGACAAACAGTGATGCTTGCACCTGCATCAGGATTCTACTCCTCACCAGAATTAGGAAAAGACCAAGTCAGATTGGCTTTTGTTTTAGAATCTAGCAAACTAAAACGTGCCGCTAAAATTTTAGAAAAAGCATTGATCGTCTACAATAATTAATAGGCAATTTTCTATATTAGATTATGGATTTAATTTTCCAAAAAAAAATTTCCTTACAACCCTACAACACCTTTGGAATTAACGTCCAATCTAAACAATTTATCGGCGTTAAAAATACTGAAGAACTTCAATATGTTCTCCTTCAAAAAAAGAAGGAAAAATTGCTTATCATGGGTGGCGGAAGTAATATGTTACTCACTAAAGATTTTGATGGACTTACGCTGAGGATTGAGTCCCGAGGTATTGAAATTATAAGGGAGGACAAGGAATTCGCGACCGTAAAAGTAGCCGCTGGTGAGAATTGGCATGAATTTGTACTTTGGTGCTTGGAAAATGATTTGGGTGGAGTTGAAAATCTAGCTTTGATTCCAGGTAGTGTAGGAGCAGCACCCATTCAGAATATTGGTGCTTACGGAGTAGAACTCAAATCTGTTTTTTCTAGTTGTGAAGCAGTTTTAGTCAGCAGCGGAGAAACCAAAATCTTTGGTAAGGCAGCCTGTCAATTTAGATACCGAAATTCCATTTTTAAAAATGAGCTTAAAGGACAGTATGTTATTACATCAGTAAATTTCTTACTGAAAAAATTACCACATACAATAAATATCTCCTACAAAGGCTTAAATGAAAAAATGGAAGAAAAAAATAAAACCATTCAAAACATTGCACAAGCCGTTGTAGATATTCGTAGGGAAAAGCTTCCCAATCCTGAGAAAATCGGAAATTGTGGTAGCTTTTTTAAAAATCCTGTAATCCCAGTTGCTCAATTTAGAGCACTACAAAAACGATACATAAATATCCCATTTTATCCAGATTCAAAAGGTAAAGTAAAAGTCCCTGCTGCATGGATGATTGACATCCTGGGACTTAAAGGTTTTCGAAATGGAGATGCTGGGGTCCATAAAAAACAACCCTTAGTTTTAGTCAATTACGGGAACGCAAATGGAAATGCAATTAAAGCATTAGCAGAAAAAATTCAATCCAAAGTCGCCATGAAATTTGGCATAAATTTGACCACTGAGGTCAATATCATTTAAACTATTCGCGCTTTTTAGAATTTATGACCAGTGTGAGAGGACCATCATTAACCAAACTTACTTTCATTTCTGCCCCAAAAACTCCTTTGGCTACCTGTTTGCCTAAACCACCCTCTGCCATTGCAACAAACTGTTCATATAGTGGTATTGCAATCTCATGTTTCGCAGCGCGAATATAAGATGGACGATTGCCCTTTTTGGTAGAAGCCATTAAAGTAAATTGACTAATCACCATTAACTCACCTGCCACTTGCTTCAAAGAAAGATTCATTACCCCTGAAGAATCATTAAAAATCCTAAGATTTAAAATCTTATTCACCAACCAAATCACATCTGTCAGATCATCACCGTTTTCAATTCCCAATAAAACCAACAGGCCACTATTAATAGAGCCCACCAACTTATCTTCTAGTTTTACTGTTGCTGACGAAACCCTTTGGATTACTAATCTCATTTTATCGATAGAGGGAATCCTCTTCTAAAAGTTGTAAATACGATTTATAACGACTTGGTGCGATTTTACCAACCTCAATGGCTTCTTTTATGGCACATTTGGGCTCACTGGTATGCATGCAGTTATTGAACTTGCAACTGCCTTTTAGTGCAGCAAATTCAATAAAATAGCCCGATAGCTCCTCTGGTTGAATATCTACTACACCAAAACCTTTTATTCCTGGAGTATCAATGATTCTCGATGCACCAAGGTCAAACATCTTAGCAAAAGTGGTGGTATGTTGGCCCTGTTGATGTTGCTTGGAAATACTTGCGGTTTTAAGGTCCAAACCAGGAGAAAGGGAATTGACCAAAGTAGATTTACCGGCCCCACTATGTCCAGAGAACATACTTACTTTACCTTCCATTTTGGACTGAATAATAGCCAAAGTTTTTAAATCACTTGCAACAACTTCATGACATTCATACCCAATGTTTTGGTAAACACTCTTCAAATCCCTCATCACTCTTAACTCATCCTTATCATAAAGATCAATCTTATTGAATAGTAACAACATATTAATATCATAGGCAAGGGCGGTGACTAAAAAACGATCAATAAAAGCAGGAAAAGTCTGTGGAGTTTTTAAAGTAATCATCAAAAAAACCTGATCGATATTAGCCGCAATAATATGAGTTTGTTTAGAGAGGTTAACGGATTTCCTGACGATATAATTTTGACGAGTTTCAATAGCCGTTATTACGCCTTTAAACTTTTTTTTAGGTTCAATAGTAAAGGAAACCTTATCGCCAACAGCGACTGGATTTGTACTTTTAATATCTTTAATCCTGAATTTACCCTTGATTCTACAGTCATAAAATTGTCCTTCAGATTTTATGCGGTAATTGCTTCCGGTTGAACAATAAACAATCCCTTTTTTTAACATCGGTACAAAGTAACAATAAATATTTTTTCTTTATTCATAAAGATCGCAGCCTATCGTAATTACTATCTTTACAAAAATAATTTTAATGGCTCAAAAAGTAATTTTAATGATTTTGGATGGATGGGGCTTTGCTACCAATCCTAAAGTTTCTGCTGTAGATCTTGCCCAAACTCCTGTAATTGATAATCTTTTCAAAAAGTACGCGCATGCGAAATTATTAACAGATGGCGAAAATGTGGGATTACCCAACGGTCAAATGGGAAATAGTGAGGTGGGACACATGAATCTTGGTGCCGGAAGAATTGTTTATCAAGACTTGGTCAAAATCACCAAAGCCATTGAAGATAAAAGTATTGAGAAAAATAATGTACTCAAACAAGCATTTAAACATGCTCGTAAAAGGGGTAAAAAAGTACATTTCCTAGGATTGCTGTCGGACGGAGGCGTCCATTCCCATATGGATCACCTCGAATCTCTATTGGAAATGACTGTAAAATTTGATTGCCCAGATGTTTTTGTTCACGGGTTTACTGACGGACGAGATGTTGACCCCAAATCTGGGAAAGGTTACATTGAAGAATTAGAGAAAAAACTCAACGCTACTGGGAGTAAACTAGCCTCCATTACAGGACGCTATTATGCCATGGACAGAGATAAAAGATGGGAACGTATCAAAAAAGCATATGATGCACTAGTCCATGGTAAAGGAACATTAACAAAAGACATCAAACAGCAGATACAGTCAAGTTATGACCAAGGAGTGACCGACGAATTCATTGAACCATTGATTATTGTAGATGAAAAAAATCAGCCCATTGCAAAAATCGATTCAGGAGATGTGATCGTATTTTTCAACTACCGAACAGATCGGGGCCGACAATTGACAGAAGCCCTCTCTCAAGTGTCATTCCTTGAACAAGAAATGGTTCCACTTGATTTACACTTTGTCACTTTAACTAATTACAATAAAACTTTTAAAAAGGTGAATGTTGTTTTTGAAAAAGACAACTTACAAGATACCCTCGGGGAAACTCTTGCTAGGGCTGGAAAATCTCAGATTCGTATTGCAGAAACTGAAAAATATCCTCACGTAACCTTCTTTTTTAACGGTGGTCGAGAGGAACCTTTTGATGGTGAATTGCGAATTATGTGCCCTTCACCAAAAGTTGCGACTTATGATCTCAAACCAGAAATGAGTGCCTTTGATGTTCGTGATTCCATCTTGCCAAAGATTGAAAACGATCTTCCAGATTTTATCTGTCTTAATTTTGCCAATCCAGATATGGTAGGGCATACTGGAAACCTCAATGCTGCTATAAAAGCTTGTGAAACCGTCGATCAATGTGCAGGTAATATTATCGATGCTGGTTTAAAACAGGATTATAAAATCATAGTTATTGCCGATCATGGTAACTGCGAAACGATGATCAATGAGGACGGTTCCCCTAACACGGCCCACACAACTAATCCTGTACCTCTAATTTTGGTGGATAAAGATCTTACTCCGATTATTAACGGAGTTCTTGGAGATATCGCACCTACTATCTTAAAACTTATGTCAATTGATATTCCCAAAGCTATGACAGGTAATCCTCTGGTTTAAAAAACAGAGACTCAGAAACTTCTTCAATATGAAAATAATAATTTTTTTAAGCTGCTTTACAATAATAGCTTGTAGTTCTAAGCCAAAACAAAAACCATTTGACGCGGATGAGGTTGAAGCTTCAAGTGGTGAAATCATCCTCTTGGGTGAGATCAATATGGCCAACCTGCAAACCTCAATTGTCACACCTTGGTTTAATGAGGAATTTGATAGGGTTACCATCGACACTCTGAAGATAAAATATCTTAAACCCTTTACCAAAGATCTAAAAATAAAAGTCTTTATGGGGAGCTGGTGCGATGACAGTCAGCGTGAACTCCCACACTTTTTTAAAATACTCGTATCAATTGATTTTGACCAAGACCATCTGCAGATGTTTGCGATGTCTGAGGAAAAAACAACCCCATCTAATTTTGAAAAAGGATTGGAAATTTACAATGTCCCTACCATTATTTTTTTTAAAAATGGAAAGGAAATCAATAGATTTGTGGAATCGCCAGTTGAAACCCTCGAATCAGATATTCAAAAAATTATTACGGAAGCTGCCTACAACCATTCATACGCTCTTTAGATGATAAAAATTAAAAGTCCAGAAGAAATTGAATTGATACGCGAAAGTGCGCTGATTGTCTCTAAAACTTTAGGGATGCTTGCTAAAGTAATTCAACCAGGTATAACCACATTAAAATTGGATCAACTGGCAGAAGAATTTATCTATGACCAGGGCGCTGAGCCAGGATTTTTGGGTTTATATGATTTCCCAAATACACTTTGTGTGAGTCCCAATGAGCAAGTTGTACACGGTATTCCCAATGACACTCCGTTAATAGAAGGAGATATATTATCGGTTGATTGCGGTGCACTAAAAAATGGATTTTACGGCGATCATGCCTATACTTTTGAGGTAGGTGAAGTTGACCCAGAGGTTAAAAAATTATTGGAGGTCACCAAAGCCTCTCTGTATCTGGGGATAGCTCAATTTCGACAAAACAACAGGATCGGGGATTTAGGACATACCATACAAAGCTACACCGAGTCTTTTGGCTACGGGGTCGTTCGTGAACTGGTTGGACACGGACTGGGTAGAGAAATGCACGAATCGCCAGAGATCCCTAATTACGGAAGAAAAGGCCGTGGAAAAAAGTTTGTCAATGGCATGGTGATCGCCATTGAACCCATGACTAATCAGGGTACCAAGAATATCAAACAGCTCAAAGATGGATGGACTATTAAAACAGCGGATGGAAAGCCCAGTGCACATTTTGAACACAATGTTGCCTTAATCGATGGAAAACCCCAACTCCTATCTACTTTTGAATATATCTATGAGGCATTGGAAATTATATCTGAAGAGGAAAATCCCTTCAGAAAAATAAGCGTTAAATCATGAAATGGGTATTAAGAATTTTTCACCGTACCTTTTTGATAAGGCTCAGCCTTATATTTCAACCCCTGTTACGATGGTACTTTCGAGGTCATCAATTTGAAGATCCTATAGATGGGTCGCAGTATAGGAAATTTTTACCATATGGCTACGGCGAACAATTGCGTAAAAACGCGCTATGTCCTGGTACCCTTTCATTGGAAAGGCACCGACTACTATGGCTTTATTTGACTCGAGAAACTGATTTTATTAACCAGTCTCTTAAGGTTTTACACCTGGCTCCCGAGCAGGTTTTTTACCACCGTTTTAAAAAATTTCACCATTGGGACTATACCACTGCTGACTTGTGTTCTCCATTGGCCGATATAAAAGCGGATATTTGTGATCTCCCCTTTGAGAACAACACCTATGACCTAATTTTGTGTAATCATGTCTTAGAGCATATTCCAGAGGATCAAAAAGCTATGTCAGAATTGTATAGAGTACTTAAAAAAGGGGGGACGCTGATTGCTCAAGTCCCACTAGGGAAACAAAGACTAAAAACTTTTGAAGACGAAAGGATCAAGGGACGAAAGGCTCGTACCAAAGCCTTTGGACAATATGACCATGTCAGAATTTATGGGAAAGATTATTATTCTAGATTGGAAAACGTTGGTTTTAAGACCAAAGCTTTTGATTTAATTTCAAAACTCAAACCAGCAGAAATAATATCCTTTGGTCTTCAAAAAGAAAAAATTCCAGTAGCAGTTAAAAATCTCTAAAAATCTTTAGAGGTAATTATTTTATTTTTCTTCCTTTCATCAACTATCCAAAGTGCTTCTAGTTCAGGGTGACTTTCGATCAATTGTCTTCCCATTTCAAAAGGCATAACCATAAGTGCAGTAGCCCAAGCATCTGCTGTCATGCAGTCGGCTGCTTTAACAGAAGTACTAAGGATTTTTGAATCGTTAGCCAACCCTGTAATGGGATTAATAGAGTGAACAAAGCGTTCACCTGTATCTGGATTTACTAAGTATTTTCTATAATTACCAGAACTAGCCAATGCATAATTTTTTAAATATAGAGTTTGGATAAATTTCCTTTTGGTGCCTTGCGCAGGATCTTCAATAGCGATTTTCCAAGGTAAATTGGTTTTAGGGCTGTTACCATAGGCCAAGATCTCCCCCCCAATCTCTACCATGTAATTTAAATCCCCTAATCCTGCCAAATAATGACCTAATACATCGACCACATAACCTTTCGCTAAAGCATTAAAATCAATATAAATATCTGGGTGTTGCTTTTTAATAATCCCATTGGGTAAAAGTCTTATTTTTTCCCAACCGGTAAGCAACAACAAGCTATCTCTATCATATTGATTTACTATGTTGAGTGGTTGCTCAGGACCAAAACCATAAGCATTAACCAACGAACCAACAGTGGGGTCAAAATAACCAGCAGTAGATTTCCATACAGCTGTAGCCTTTTTAAAAACCTTTCTAAAATGCTTATCTACAACTACAAAAGTATCTCCTCTGTTGATTTTTGAAATATCCGAATTAGGAAGGTAAGTAGAAAGGGATTTATTAAGGAAATATAATAGCGAATCTAATCCCTTTTGGAGTTGTTTCTCGGGTATTTCAGAAGTGTATTGAATTTTGTAGGTGGTCCCCAATGCAATTCCTTCTAAACTTTTTGCTGAACTTGGCATTTCTCTACAAGAAAGGATCGCTAGAATAATCCAACAAGTACTACTCGATAATTTGAAGTCCGTCAAAATTGACTGCATATCTATCGCTTTGAGTTAATGGCAAATCATAGTCCTTTGCGTTGGCAAAACCAACACCTGCATAATAGGTGGTGGCTTTATATTTGATGCTGTGATCCTTTATGTCCAACAAGAGCTTTAAATCAAATTTTTTCGGATTTTCAGGATATAAAGACCCGCGAACAACAATAAAGTGAAGTTTCTGGTCTTTAAGGCAAACGAATTGTGGGTCTTTTTTGGGCTGGGAGTTTACGGCAAGGAATTCAAAACCTTCCTCGGTAAGGAAATCCCCAACTTCTTTCATTGCCAGCTTATGGATTTCCTCTGGCCGGAGCATTTTATCCTCCAAAATCGTCGAAGCGAACATTTTCAGGTGGGATTCCAAAATCGTCTGCCATTTTTTCTATCGCTTGGTTCATAAGTGGTGGTCCACAAAAATAAACTTCAATGTCCTCAGGTGCTTCATGATTATCTAGATAATTATCAATCACACACTGGTGAACAAAACCTTTGAATCCGTCGCCATCGCCATCTAGTCCGTCTTTTACATTCCAGTTGTCTTCCTCCATGGGTTCAGAGAGTGCTACATAAAACTTAAAGTTCTCATAATCTTTTTCCAAGGCCCTAAAATGATCCAAATAAAACAATTCTCTTTTAGATCGACCTCCATACCAAAAAGTAACTTTTCTTCCGGTTTTAAGGGTTCTGAATAATTCATAAAGATGGGAACGCATCGGAGCCATCCCAGCTCCTCCTCCCACGTAAAGCATTTCAGATTCAGAGTGATTGATAAAGAATTCTCCGTAAGGGCCAGAAATCGTAACCTTATCTCCAGCTTTTTTTGAAAATATATAGGAAGAGGCAATTCCAGGATTGACATCCATCCACCCGTTTTTGTTTCTATCCCATGGCGGTGTAGCAATCCTTACATTAAGCATTATCTCACGTCCTTCGGCAGGAAAAGAAGCCATTGAGTAGGCTCTTTCAACTGACTCGGGGTTTTTCATCACTAACGTCCACAAGTTAAATTTATCCCATTCTAGTTTGAATTTGTCTGGTTCACCGGGGTGTTCTTCAGGGTGAGCACTAATATCTACGTCACTGTATTTAACCTCACACTTTGGGATTTCAATTTGGATATAACCACCAGCTTCATAATCCATAGCTTCTGGAATCTCAACTACAAATTCCTTGATAAAAGAGGCAACATTCCAGTTTCTTACAACAGTTGCTTCCCATTTTTTTATTCCAAAAACTTCTTCAGGTACCTGTATGACCATATTTTGCTTCACTTTAACCTGACAGCCTAAACGCCATCCTTCAGCAATTTCTTTTCTAGTAAAATGAGGTTCCTCAGTCGGTAAAATCTCACCGCCTCCGTCGAGTACCTGGCATCTACATTGAATACAGGTTCCACCTCCTCCACAAGCAGAGGGTAAAAATATTTTATTATTCCCTAAAGTAGTTAGTAGAGTACTTCCAGAGGAAACTTCTACATCATTTTCTCCATTAATCATCAAACTTACTGGGCCTGAAGGCAACAATTTCGCCTTGGCACCTAAAAGCATGCCCACCAATAAAAAGGTAACTACTAAAAAAACAATAATACTAGCTAAAACGACTGAATAATCCATTATTTCTTAATCTATTATAATTTAATACCCATAAAACTCATAAAACCCAATGCCATCAAACCTGTTATAATAAAGGTAATACCCAAACCACGTAAAGGTGCAGGAACATTCGAATAAATAATCTTTTCTCTGATCGCTGCAATTGCTAAAATAGCCATTAACCAACCAACCCCTGATCCCAATCCGTATACTGCAGACTCTGTGACACCAGAAAAATCTTTCTGTTGCATGAACAAAGATCCACCAAGTATCGCACAGTTTACTGCTATCAAAGGCAAGAAAATTCCGAGTGCACCATATAATGCGGGAGCAAATTTTTCTACAATCATCTCAACTAGTTGAACCATGGAAGCAATCACAGCAATAAACATGATAAAACTCAAAAAGCTCAAGTCAATTTCCGTGTAGGAAGGATCGAGCCATTGTAGTGCTCCTGGTCGTAACAAGTAGGTGTCAAGTAAAAAATTAATCGGAACCGTAATGGCCAATACAAAAATGACGGCAAAACCTAAACCCACTGCAGTTTTAACGGTTTTAGATACTGCCAAATAAGAACACATACCCAAGAAATAAGCAAAGATCATGTTCTCGATAAATATGCTTTTAACAAAAAGATTTAAATAAGCCTCCATGATCTAGTTCTTTTCAATTAGTTTTCTGTTGCGAGCACGCTGAATCCATATAAATATGCCAACGGTTATCAAAGCCATTGGAGACAATAGCATTAATCCATTATTTTCATATCCCATCTCATAAAATGATTCGGGGATAATCTGAAGCCCAAAAAGTTTACCTGAACCAAAAAGCTCTCTAAAAAAGGCAACTATGATTAGAATAAAACCATAACCTGCGGCATTTCCTATCCCGTCTAAGAAGGATTTCCAAACGCCATTACCTAAGGCAAAAGCCTCTAGTCGCCCCATTACAATACAATTAGTAATTATCAAACCAATAAAAATGGATAATTGCTTGCTTACATCATAAGCATATGCCCTTAGTATTTGATCAACTAAAATTACCATAGAAGCCACAACAACTAACTGAACGATAATTCTAATACGATTGGGAATCAAGTTCCTCAAAAGGGAGATGATTACGTTACTTGCTCCCATAACGGCTACAACGGATAAACTCATCACCAATGCTGGTTTGAGTTGAACAGTAATTGCTAAAGCTGAACATATACCAAGGACCTGGACGGTAATTGGGTTGTTATCATCCAAAGGATCAGTTAATAGTGCCCTATTTTTTTTTGAAAGCAACGGTTCTGATTCTTTATTTAGAAACAATAAAATGGGTTTTTTGGAAGTAGCTTTTTTATCTGCCATATTATTTATTTTAATGNAGTAAGTGCATTTTTTTCTTTTTCAAAATAAGGTAGGTAATGATTAAGTCGTTCTGTAATCATCTCAGTAACTCCGTCGCCTGTAATGGTAGCACCTGAAATAGCATCTACTTCATGGTCGTTTTTGTCGATATCCTTTGGGTCATTGTTTGTTTTCGAAACATTAATTCCAACTAATTTCCCAGAAGTATNAAAAACCTTTTCTTCCTTAAATCGATCCATAAACCACTGCTGAGTAATTTCTGCTCCAAGTCCTGCTGTTTCTGCTTTGTGGTCAAAAACAGCTCCTTGAATGGTATTGACATCTGATTTTAGTGAGATATAGCCCCAGATAGCGTCCCACAATCCAGAACCACGTAATGGGATGATGTAATAACTGACGTTGTCAACAATTGCTTTATAAAGGGGAAATCGCTGCTCATTAGCAGGTTTTTTTATTTCATAATTCAATTTAATCTGGAAGGCATCAACCGTTTCATCAACATTCCCCATATGGTCTAACGATAAAGTAGCGTTAATATAATTTTTATAAAGTTGCTCAGCTTTTTCTCTATCTGTTTGAATTCCAATGGTGGAAAGTATATTTTGCATTTTTTCTTTACGTACATTATCTGCTTGAAGAGCTTTTAATGAGCTGGCGGTAAAAGCCAGAGTAGAAGCCACAACCAGCACCATTATGGTGGCAAAAATGAACGTGTACGAATTACTATCTCTATTCATGATTAAACTGTTTTTAGGGCAGTGGCCCATCTTTTTTTACGTTTGGAAATATTCCCTTGGATAACGTAGTGGTCAATGGTAGGGGCAAATACATTCATCAGCAGTATAGCCAACATAACCCCTTCAGGATAAGCGGGATTAAATACTCTTATCAAAATACAAAAGACGCCAATAAGAAAACCATAAATCCATTTTCCTTTATTGGTTTGGGCACCTGAAACAGGATCAGTTGCCATAAAGACGAGCCCAAAAGCGAATCCTCCTACCACTAAATGATTTACCCAAGAGAAACTCATTAAGGCATTGGCTCCCCAAAGGTTGAACAACAGCCCCACAAGAGCAGCACCAAAAATTCCACCCAGCATAATTCTCCAACTTCCCACACCAGTAGCAATTAATATAAATGCTCCGATCAAAACAAAAAATGCGGAGGTTTCAGCAATAGATCCAGGAATGGATCCCTGAAACATTTCAAAGAAACTATAATCCACTTTTCCACCTGCGGCAAGGGTTCCCAAGATGGTTTCTCCTGAAATACCATCCATATTAGAAGCCTCAGAAACCCAAACTTTATTCCCTGACATATAGGTGGGATAAGCAAAAAAAGCAAATGCCCTAGCTGTAAGTGCAGGATTTAGGATATTCATACCTGTTCCCCCGAAAGCTTCTTTAGCTATTAATACAGCAAATGCAACTGAAATTGCTACCATCCACAAGGGAATATCTACAGGCATAATCATTGGTATCAATAGTCCTGTGACAAGGTAACCTTCATTAACTTCATGTCCCCGGTAAACGGCAAAAATGAATTCTATCGTTAAACCCACAACATAAGAGACAACAATCATGGGAAATATTTTCCATGAACCGTGTATAAAAGCATCTAAAAAAGTAAATGCTTCTCCAGTCTGAACATAATATTGATAACCAGTGTTGTAAATCCCATAGACTAGTGCTGGAATCAAAGCAATGATTACAGTTACCATTGTTCTTTTCAAATCTACCGCATCACGAATGTGGGCACCAGTTTTGGTGGTGTGGTTGGGAACAAACAAAAAAGTATCAAAAGCGTTAATCGCTGGAGCATACTTTTCCCATTTTTCACCTTTTCCAAAAGGTCTTTTTAAATCGTCTAACTTTTTCCTCAAAAAACTCATCCTACCTCTTTTATCATTAATTCAATTCCACCTCTGATGATTTCTTGTGCCTCAATTTTAGATGTACTTGCATAATCAATCAATCCAAAGTCTTCAGGAATCACCTCGTAAATTCCAAGTGCTTCCATTTTTTCTATATCTTCTGCCATACACGCCTTAAGCAGTTGCATGGGGTAAATATCCATTGGAAAAACCTTTTCCATTTCACCTGTAACAACAAATGCTCTTTCTTCACCATTCATATTGGTATCAACATAATATCCTTTTTTTCCAAATAGCCAAGAGAAAGATGTATTGGAAAGACTCGGTATTTTGTTATCCATAAATGGCAACCATCCAAACATACGGGAATGATTACCTTCGGGAATGATGGTTAAAAGATTATTATAAAAATCAATATGTCCCTGAGCTGAAACACTTACACCCGAAAGTACGTCACCATTGATATATCGATTTTGATAAGAATCATCAACTCCTGTCAAANTAATTAAAGTCGAAATTTCAGCTCCAATATTGGTTTTNATATATTGNGGNTGANCCACAGAACTACCAGCAACCGCAACTGTNCGNTGTGCACTATATTNTCCAGAGGAAAATAATTTNCCGATATTTGCTACGTCTTCTGGACGAACTTCCCAAACNTTTTCNCCCATGTTNATAGGAAGNTGTCTTTGCATTTGAACACTAACATTTCCAGCAGGGTGAGGTCCATCTACAGGAAGGATATTAACCCCTTTTATATTTTCTAGAAAACCAGAAAAAGAGGCATCAGTACTTAAATTTAATGGCATTTCCACTAAGGTGTTTAAAACATCAATCCCTAATTGAAAATCATCTTTGTCATTTTTAAGTAAAAACTCAAAGTCAACACCTAAAGGAGCGGTTGAACAAGATGACACATATATAGATTTTGGTATTACATCTGGATCAGCTAATATTCCGTAAGGACGTTGTTTTATGAATGGCCAAGCTCCACTCTTGAGCAAAATCTCCACAATTGTTTTTCGATCTGTTTTTCTGACTGACTTAATATCATGTTTAATTACAGAATCGTTTTTAGTCTCTATGACAATATCTAATATCTTTCGCTTCGATCCCCTTCGTATTTCTTTAAGAACGCCTGAAACAGGAGACACAAAAAGAATTCTAGGGTCATGCTTAGCATGAAAAACTGGAGTACCTTTTGCTACTGACTCACCTACCTTAACCATTAAGCGCGGAACTAGACTAAAAAAATTATCAGGTTTCAGAGCAAAGGTTTTTGAAGGTTGAGCCTCAGTTAGGAGTTTTTCAGCTTCACCTACTAATTTTATATTTGCACCTCTTTTAATGCTAATGCCTTGAGACATAAATTGGAGTTCTAAAATATTACACAAATTTACTACAAAAGCCCCACCTCTAAAAGTGAATAATTAGCAAAATTATATAATTTATAATTATTCTAAATAGTCGTTTAACTTTTAAATCTACTGATACTAGATCAAATTCTTGAATGCTTTTAAATTCATAACTTTACATTATGTTTAAAAAAAAACTGCTTAAACAATTATCAACTTTACTCGTTGGTACCAATTTTATTTTTGGACAAGTAGTTGGAGAAATTAAAAACCCTGATTTTATAAAATCAGTTGTTTTTAAATCTCAAAACTTAAAATATCAATTACCAATTGTAAGTCTAGGAGAAACTTTTAAAATTTCATTTGACGACCTCAACGCAGATGAGCGAAATTATTATTACCGTATAAAATATTTTAATTATGACTGGACCCCTACGAGTCTTTTCCAGGCAGAATTTTTGAAGGGTTTTGATAATGTAAGAATTGAAAATCACCGAACTTCCTTCAATACCTTACAACCCTATACCCATTATGAATTAAAACTACCAAATGATAAAACTCAATTTTTACTTAGTGGTAATTATATTTTAGAAATTTATGATGAGAAAGACATTATAGTTTTTTCCAGAAAATTTTTAATCTATGAGGATAAGGTAAATATCGGTGCAGCTGTTTACCGATCTCGTGATTTATCTTTTTATAACACTCATCAAAGTGTTCAGTTTTACATCAGCCCAGAATCTGGGGAATTTTTTAGAGATCCTGAAAACCTTGTAAAAACAGTAATTCTTCAAAATGAACAATGGAGTACAGCAATTACTGGGATTAAGCCACAATACTTTAATGGTAATCAGTTGGAGTATCGTTATGACGAATATACACGATTTGAAGGCGGTAACGAATACTTGTTTTTTGATACCAAAGATATTAGAATAACGGGGTCGAATGTTGGTTCAGTTGAATTAAACCGACTTTATGAAAGCTATTTAAATACAAATTTTTTAAGGAAGGGCTATCCCTACAGTTTCAATAGTGATATCAATGGAGATTTTTTCATTAGAACAATAGAGGGAATGGAAGACGAAGCCATTGAAGCAGATTACAGCTGGGTTCATTTCAGCTTGTCAGCACCAAAATTTCTGGAAGATCAGGAAGTTTACATTTACGGCAAATTCAATAATTACGAACTCTCAGATGAGAACAAAATGTACTATAACCCTGGTTTAGAAATCTATGAGGGAGTTATGCTTCTTAAACAAGGTATATATAACTATAAATATGTTGCTAAAAACTCCAATCAACTATTAAGTAATGCCCTCAGTGATTCCCACGCATTAACTGAAAATCGATACTTGATTTTGGTATATTACAGTGAATTTGGAGCCCGACACGACGCACTAATTGGATTTGGAGAGACTTCCTCCTTTGAGGTACTTGATTAATTTTAAACATAAAATAATTTCTTTTGAATTACATTAAAATGAAATACTAAATTGTTTTTAATAATTCAACAAATAACAAAAGAATTAAAACTTCTATTCAATAAATATGAGGGTGATTTTTTGAAATAAAACATAATTAACTATTACTTTACTTATGAAATTGAAATTGAAAACCAAGTTAAAAGTACTGTCCAGCTTTTAAATAATGGTTGGAAAACTTTGGTTGCTCTAAATAAAACAAAATATATTAATATAGATTACGGTGTGAGGTTAAACCATTAATTAATCTTGGTAAAATGCACAAATATTAGTCTGTATGTTAGCTTTCATCATTAGTTCATTTAATGAATACCACATATACTATAACTGAACTCTTCTTTCAAAAAATTTAATATTTAAGTTCCCGCTTTAAAACTAAATAGATATTTTATTTTAAGTTAATTAAATGGTACATATACTAGTTTTTTAGTTTCAAAAAATGATTCTTGAAAAAAGGTGTTAAGTTTTATTATTTCCTTTAATTTAATTTCTTTTAATTCTTCACTAAGGTCGCCCCCCTTGAGGCAGATCAAGCCATTTTTCATCCCCAGCCCGTGATTTCTAGATATATTACCCCCTATCCATTTCACCAAAGTCTTCATCGGGGCTACTGCTCGGCATACAACAAAATCTACAGTCAAGTCAATATTTTCCATTCTGTCATTGTACATTTGAACATTTTTTAAATTCAATTCTTTTTTTACCGCCTCTATTACCCTAATTTTTTTACCAATACTATCAACCAAATGAAAATTAACCTTTGGAAACAAAATGGACAGTGGAATTCCAGGGAACCCTCCTCCGGTTCCAACATCCATAACCCTACTTCCCGATTTAAATTGGTAAAACTTAGCGATAGATAAGGAATGAAGGACGTGATGCAAATAAAAATAATCTATATCTTTCCTAGAAATTAGATTAATTTTAGAATTCCATTGCGAATAGATACTATATAGTGTTTCCAGCTTTTGGAGTTGATCATTATTTAGGCTTGTAAAGTACTTTGCAATTAGATTCAATTAAAATATTTTGTTAAAACTAAAAAGAATACCCCTAAAATTCAATAATTTTACAGAGCAATAAATTAATTATGTCTAAAAAATTATTCCCGCGTTTTTCACGCAAAGAGTCCCAAGAATTTTTCAAAATACTTAATAATAGGGTCAACAAATATTTTAAAGATCATAAAATATCCAAAACTGGAAATTGGCGTTTGTACACCAAAACGGTAGTGATGTTTTCGCTTTTGATCGCACCCTACATATTAATACTCTCATTGAATATTAATGACTGGTTCAAGCTTATCCTGTCTATCATTACTGGTGTCGGAATGGCTGGAGTTGGAATGAATGTTATGCATGATGGGAATCATGGATCTTTCTCAAAGCGACAATGGATCAATAAAGTCATGGGTGGAAGCATTTACATTCTCGCGGGAAATGTATTCAATTGGAAAGTCCAACACAACCTTTTACACCACACCTACACCAATATTCACGGCCATGATGCAGATCTAGATGCTGGGAGAATATTGCGTTTTTCAAAACATTCAAAATGGATGCCCCACCACCGGTTTCAGCACCTTTATTCAGTACTTCTATATGGTTTACTTACAATTAATTGGGCAATCTTTGCTGACTTTTTTCAATTGATGAGCTATCATAAGAGAAAACTTTCTTATGTCAATAGTAAAAGTCATAAAACACAGTGGATTGGGCTGGTCATCTCAAAAATTATATATTTCTTAATATGGATCATAATACCAATATTTGTATTTAAAATCCTCTGGTGGAAAGTGATGATTGGTTTTGTTGTGATGCATTATACAGCAGGTTTGATCTTAAGCTTGGTATTTCAATTGGCACACGTAATTGGAGAAGCCGATATGCCATTACCAGATGAAAAAACTGGAAATCTAAAAAATTCATGGGTAGTTCATCAATTAAAAACTACTGTTAATTTTTCGACTAAGAACAGAATTGTCAATTGGTTTACTGGGGGACTAAACCATCAAATTGAGCATCATATTTTTCCACATATCAGTCATATTCATTATACCAAAATTTCTAAAATTGTAAAAAAAACAGCTAAGGAATTCAATTTACCTTACAATGAATACAAGACAACCAGAAGCGCTCTATTGTCACATTTTAAATTTTTAAAACAAATGGGTACAAAACCCATTTATGTTCAACCATAAGCCAATTTTAACATGTTATCGGATAGAATTAATAGCTTACCTGCTTCTGCAACACTTGCTATGGCAGCAAAAGCAAGAGAATTGAAAACCCAGGGAATTAATATCATTGGTCTAAGTTTAGGAGAGCCAGACTTCAATACCCCGGAATTCATTAAAGAGGCAGCTATTCAGGCAGTAAAAGATAATTACAATTCTTATTCACCAGTTGATGGTTATGCTGATCTCAAGGTTGCTATATGTGAAAAGTTTAGAAGAGATAATGGGTTGGACTACCAACCCTCACAAGTTGTAGTCTCAACAGGAGCCAAACAGTCCATTGCCAATGTATGTATGGTATTGCTCAATCCCGGAGATGAAGTTTTGTTACCTGCCCCGTATTGGGTAAGCTACTCTGCAATCGCAACATTAGCAGAGTCAAAGTCTACTATTATTCCCTCGTCTATTGAAAATGATTTCAAAATCACACCCGAACAATTGGAGGCAGCCATTTCTCCAAAAACTAAACTTGTAATGTTCAATTCTCCCAACAACCCTAGTGGAACAATTTATACTGAGGAGGAATTCCGCGCACTAGGAAAAGTTTTAAAAAAATATCCAGAAGTATATATTTTATCTGATGAGATATACGAGCATATTAATTATGGTACACCACATTTTAGTATTGCTTCCATTTCTGATTTGTACGACCGTACGATTACCGTTAATGGCGTCGCAAAGGCTTTCGCTATGACTGGATGGCGTATTGGTTACATTGGCGCTCCTGAGTGGATTGCCAAAGCTTGTAACAAGATGCAAGGGCAGATAACCTCTGGCGCAAATTGCATTGCTCAACGTGCTACTATAGCAGCTGTTTCCGCTCCATACAGTAAAATTCAATATATGGTAGATGAATTTAACAAGCGTAGAGATCTAATTTTAAAATTACTTTCAGAAATTCCTGGATTCAAACTCAATGAGCCACAAGGTGCATTTTATGTTTTCCCAGATGTATCGTCCTATTTTGGAAAAAAAATCCATGGGAATAATATTGAAAATGCTAATGATTTTGCCTTATTTCTTCTTGAGAGAGCCCACGTAGCTACAGTTACAGGAGAAGCTTTTGGAAATCCTAAATGTATAAGAATCTCTTATGCAGCGAATGAAGATGATATTAAATCAGCAGTCAAAAGGATAAAAAAATTATTAAGCTAAAAATAAAACCTACTAAATGAGAGGCTTTTTTATTTATCCATTTATTACCTTCTCTTGATGATTTATTGACTCTTGATGAATAGATTTGAAGATTCGAGAAATAAATTCTTCACTTAGTCCTCTTTGTTCACCCTCAATTTTCATTGTTTCTAATATCTCACTCCAGCGTTTATTTTGTAATACTGCCACATTATTCTCTTTTTTTATTTTACCAATAGAAGCCGCAATTTTCATGCGTTTACCTAGAGCATCCAAAAGGGCTTGATCTGTAACATCAATTTGTTCACGGTAAGTTTCTAACTCTGCCTGGTAACCTTCTTCATCAGTAGTCTTCTGACGAATTTTCAAATCTTTCATTATCTCAGTAAGACGCTTAGGGGTTACCTGTTGTTTGGCATCACTCCAAGCATTATCTGGGTCCCAGTGTGTTTCTATCATTAAACCGTCAAAGTTTAGGTCTAAAGCCCTTTGGCTTAAATCAAAGATCAAATCCCTACGTCCAGCGATATGAGAAGGATCACAGATCAATGGAATATCAGGAAAATTGTTTTGAAATTCTACTGCAATTTGCCATTCGGGTGTATTGCGATATTTGGATTTATCATAGGTTGAAAAACCTCTGTGTATAACTCCTAAATTTTTGATGTCAGCAGTATACAATCTTTCCAAACCACCCATCCAAAGTGCCAAATCAGGGTTAACAGGGTTTTTTACCAATACGATTTTATCTGTTCCGCATAGAGCATCCGCAATTTCCTGAATTATAAATGGGCTTACAGTTGTTCGAGCACCAATCCAAAGTATATCTATGTCCGCCTCCAAGGCTAATTTAACATGGTCTTTATTGGCAACTTCAGTAGTCGTCATTAAACCCGTTTCTTCTTTTACTTTTTTAAGCCAGTCTAAACCGATTGCCCCCACCCCTTCAAACATTCCCGGACGGGTTCTAGGCTTCCATATTCCAGCACGATACACCGTTACATCGGTATCCTTTAATTCATGTGCGATTTTTAAAACCTGCTCCTCAGTTTCAGCGCTACAAGGGCCTGCTATAACTAGGGGATGATCTAATCCAAAGTCATCCAGCCAAGTTCTCATTTTTTTACTGTTTTCCATTTTTATTAATTGTTGTTTGTGGTTTTGGCAATACCGTCTAAAATTTGATCAATACTATTAATATTTTTAATTTTATCGTACAATTCATTATACTTTTCGTTATCAAGAAGTGATTTAAAATTATTTAAGTTATTTATATATTCTGTAAGTGTTTCACTAATGTTTTCTTTATTCTGTTTAAATATCGGAATCCACATGCTTGGAGAACTTTTTGCAAGGCGAACAGTAGAAGCAAACCCACTGCCTGCCATATCGAATATAGTCGCTTGGTCTTTTTCTTTTTCCATTACAGTTTTCCCCAACATGTAAGAACTAATATGGGATAAATGAGAAACATAGGCAATATGCTGATCGTGAGCAACTGGATCCATTTCTCGAAGATTCATTCCTATTTTTTTAAACCAGTCTTGCGCCCATTCTAATAGATCTGGACGAGTTTTTTCGGTTTCACAGAGAATTTGAATTTTATTAAAAAACAAATCAGGTAGGGCGGCTGAAGGGCCAGAATATTCTGTTCCTGCAATTGGATGAGTTGACAGAAACTGACCCCTTTTGGAATGAAGCGCTACAGCTTGACAAATAGGATGTTTTGTAGAGCCAAAATCGATCACTAAGGCGTTATCATTGACTTCATCAAGTAAATCAACCAGTTGATTCATCGCAATATCTACTGGAACCGCCAACAAAATTATATCCATAGATTTTATGTCATCCTTTTTTAAAGCAAAATCTATTAGCCCCATTTTCAGGGACTTTTTCAGATTGGTCTCACTCCTGTTACTACCGTATATTTCAATATCAGATATATGCTCGCGTGCCGACAAAGCAAGTGAACCTCCAATTAATCCAACACCAATGATACCTACTTTCATTTTTTTGTTATTCGTTCAATAGCTTCAATAATCTGTTCCTCCTTAACACACAGTGAAAATCGGATATAACCTTCGCCTTGGCTGCCAAAGATACTTCCTGGTGTAATAAATACATTGTATTTTTGTAAAATTTTCTCAATCACATCAACCGAACTTTTACTGGTATCTTTAAGTTTAGCCCAAACAAAGAGTCCACAGCAATGCAAATCAAATTCCGTATTTAAAAGCGCGGCTAATTTAAATATCAATTTTCTTCTTTGGGCATAAATATCATTCAATTGTTCAAACCAGATTTCCTTCACAGCAAGGGCCGCAATGGCTCCCTTTTGGATTCCTAAAAACATTCCAGAATCCATATTACTTTTAACCTTCAGCAGTGCTTTGATATTTTCTTGATTACCTAAAACCATTCCTACCCGCCAACCTGCCATATTAAAAGATTTACTTAAAGAGTTTAATTCCATCCCTACCTCCATTGCACCAGGCACCGAAAGCATGCTCTGGGGACGATCCGTAAGAATAAAACTGTAAGGATTGTCATTGACTAAAAGAATCTCTCTCTCTCTCGCCCAATCAATTAATTTTTTAAATATATCTTGATTAGCATTAGCACCTGTAGGCATATGAGGGTAATTGATCCACATTAATTTAATACCACTCAAGTCCATTTGGTTTAATAATTCCAAGTCAGGTTGCCAATCATTATCAGCACTAAGATCATAAAAAACAGGAGTGGCCTCCACAAGTCTGGTTACAGATTGATAAGTTGGATAACCTGGATTGGGAATCAATACCTTATCTCCAGGATTTAAAAAAGCCATAGAGATGTGCATGATTCCCTCTTTAGAACCCATTAGGGGTAAAATTTCGCCATTGGGGTTTGCTGCAACATGATAATGTCTAAGGTAAAATTCGGCAATTGCTATTCTCAGCTCGGGAATCCCTTGATAACTTTGGTACTGATGAACTTTGGGATAACTAAAACTCTCTTTTAAAGCTAAAACCACATCTGGATGAGGTGGCAAATCTGGACTTCCGATACCCATATTAATTACTGGTTTACCTTCAGATATCATCTTAGCTACCTCTCTCAATTTTTTGGAGAAGTAATATTCATTTACTGTATTTAATCTTTTTGCCGTCATGATTTATCCGATTCATATTCTCCTAACACTTTTAGTGAACTGGCCATTATTTTCAACAATGATTTAGCTTTAAAATAATCCTTTACTTTATCAAAAGTAACATCAACAAAAAAAGCATACTTTCCGGGCGTTTCGATTACAGGTAAGGATTGAATTTTAGTCAAATTTAGATTGCAATCACTCATGACATTAAGAGCAGTTGCTAAACTGCCACGTTTGTGATCCAAAACAAGTTTCCAAGCAGCTTTACTTATTTTGTCTTGCTGTTCAGGAATTTCCTTTTGAACAATCACAAAACGAGTTACATTATTTTTAATCGTTTGAATGGATTCACTTATAATACTTAATCTATAAATCTCAGCAGCCCTAACACCAGCTATTGCAGCACGACTCATAATATTTTTCTCACTTATTTTTAAAGCCTCTTCGGCAGTATCGTGACTCTCTACCAGCTTAATGAATGGGTAATCCCGGAAAAACTTTTTGCACTGTAATAAGGCCATGGGATGAGAATGTACTTCTTCAATATCGGTTATAGATTGCCCTGGAAGTCCCATCAAATTGTGCTGAATACTTAGATAGAACTCTCCAACAATCACTAGTTCGTTTTGATCTAACAAAGCATAGTTGGGTAATATAGATCCTGCAATTGAGTTTTCAATCGCCATGACTGCCTGATCGCAATCACCAGCTAAAACAGCTTGAGCTAAGACATCAAAAGTGCTGCACTCAACAAGTGATACGCTACTATCATAATATTCACTCGCCACCTGATGATGAAAAGATCCTTTAATTCCCTGTATGGCTATTTTTCTTGTCATGTATTCAAAAAAAAAGTCCCGATAAATCAGGACTTTCTTTGTTAATTAAATTATTATATCATTACAAAGTCCTTTCGACATCTATGTAGAAGTAAAAAGGAATATAATATATATTTTTGATGTTCATTTTTAAAAATGCTTGAACAAAAGTAAGATAGGTTTTCACAAAAACAAACGATTTTATAAATTTTTTGTAATTTAAAAATACCTTTTAAACAGTTGAAGCAATTTTTTTTCAAAAAAATATGAATTGATAACATTTAAGAGTACATGAGATTATAAACCTAAAAAGAATTATTAAATCAAATTGATGAGATTCGTTTTGAATCATCTAATGGAACAACTCTAACTGATCACATTCAAATTACTGAAGTCAGCGAATCACAAAAAAAATTGTTGATCGCGGAGCAAAGGTTCGAATGCAAAGTTTAAAGACAACGAAAGTCCATAATACCAAGCACATCGACAACCGCTTAAGATCTGAAAAAATATTAAAATTATTGATACCGCATAAAACAAACTTTCGATAGGCAATCAGCAGGTTAAAGTGGAATACCAACAGATAACTGTTGGTCGTCATAGACTCTCATTCAACAGTTCAGTTTTCCAATTATAATCGACTCTACCAGATTGTCTTTTCAAGAACCAATATGGAATCAACTTAACAAAGGCTTGAGTAAGAATAAACGTAAAAGGGTTAAAATGTGAGACTCAATCCAACTGTTTTAGCTGTTTTTAAAAAAAATTTAGTGGTATATTTAATGTGTTTTTGTATTAAACAATTAAATAGCTAATTTTTCCAAATAAATTCTAATATAGAGTTTTATCTACGTAAATATTGTGGGAATTAAGATTGAGAGTTTATCGAAATATTATGGTAGTTTATCAGTACTAAAAAAAATATCCCTCCATTTTAGTCAAAATGGAGTGGTAGGGCTCTTGGGTCCAAACGGCGCTGGAAAAACAACTCTATTAAAAATCTTGACTGGCTACCTAAATCATTGGGACGGAGAAGTGACAATTGATGGGCTTAATTTAAAAAAAGATCAAAAGAAAATACAAGCTCAAATTGGCTATTTACCTGAAAATAATCCTCTTTACTCAGAGATGTATGTTAGGGAATACCTTCAGTTTATTGGGCAGTTGCATAAAATAAAAGGTCCACCAATTAATGAATTGATAGAAAAAATAGGTTTGTCGGCCCAAGTCACCAAAAAAATTGGTATTCTATCTAAAGGTTTTAGACAAAGAGTTGGCCTCGCTGCCGCACTTTTACATGATCCTAAATACCTAATACTAGATGAGCCTACTACTGGACTTGACCCTAATCAAGTTATAGAAATTCGTAAACTAATCCAGGACTTAGGAAAGAAAAAAATGGTTTTTCTCTCCACACATATTCTTCAGGAAGTCGAGGCAATGTGTGAGAAAGTAGTTATTCTCCATAAAGGAAAAGTGGTCTTAAACCAGTCGCTAAAGGAACTTCAATCTGAAAAAAAGCAAGTCATTGAGGTGAGTTTTGACTATCGGGTAGAAAATATAGCATTGGCTAAAATACATCAATTAAAAAATGTAGTGAATACTTTTGATTTTAATTACGAACTAACTTTTGAAAATAGTATGGATATGCGACCAGTAATATTTGATTTCGCACACGACAATGGTCTAAAAATCCTGAGTCTGCAACAAAAAAATGAAAATCTAGAAAAAAAGTTTAACTCTTTAACTAAAGAGATTTAAAATAACGATTAGCGAGACTATATGATTTACTAATTATTAAAATTTTATAACGCATTTCCGATTAAATTAATCTTTAACGACATTTATTGTTTAATAAAAGTTTATTTCCGTGGTTAATTTTAATTTCAAAAAATAAAGTTTGATTTGCTCTATTTAAAGACAGTTTCATTAAATTTTGAAGATTAAAAGTTAATTAATCCTAAAATATTTTTCCAAATATTTTAGAAATCGCTTTATTTTCAATTAAAAAGGCATCGTGTCCATGAATGGAATTGATTTCATAATAATATATTTTCTTTTTTAAATTTTTCCCAATTTTAAAAGTCTTCTTATCTTCTTCTGAAGTAAAAAAGATATCACTATTAATAGCAACCAAATGAATATCAGATTCAATACTTTGAATTACACTTTCAAAAGATTTTCCGTTTCTAGAAACATCTACAGAGGCCAACAAATGATTCATTGTTTTGTAGGCTTGTAATAAAAAACGTTTAAAAAGTTTATCACCATGATGAATGAGCCAACTTTCAACATTATATATGTTTTTTTCAAAGTTTTTAGTTCTATTAAAACGTTCAGTAAAAGAGGCTGGAGTTCGGTAGGTCAACATCGCATGAATACGCGCATCTCTTAAAGGATCATTTGAGTTTTCTAATAAACGTCTTTGGAGAAAAGTATTAGCAATGATCCAATCTGAAGCCTTCCAATCTGCAGCAACAGGTATTAAATTTCTGGTTATTGAAGGATATAATGCTGCCATTTCCCATGCGATTCCACCCCCAATAGATCCTCCAATTAATGCAAATAACTGTTGAACTCCAAGGAATTTTAGTCCTTGATAAAATATCTCTGCAATATCACCGGCATGAAAATCTTGATAGTTTTCAAGCAAATAGTTTTTTACACCATTACCAGGTATATTAAAACCTAGAATGGCATATTTGTTAGTATCTATCGTCAAGTTAGGCCCTACAATCTCATTCCACCAACCCGATGAACCGGCAACATTAGCATCGCCGGTTAGGGAGTGGTTTATCAGAATCACTGGAGCGTCATTATAATCTCTACCAAAATGCTGATAGTGCAATTCAATTTCATTATAATAACTACCACTAGCAGTGGTAAAATTATGGATTGGTATGGTTATGACCTTTGACATTTATTCCATATTATACTGCTTTAAGTGCTTGGTCTAGATCTTCTTTTAAGTCGTCAATATTCTCAATTCCAACCGAAATTCTAACTAAATCAGACGAGACTCCTGTACTGCTTTGTTCTTCCTCATTTAACTGAGAATGAGTAGTACTAGATGGATGAATAATCAAAGACTTGGTGTCGCCAATATTTGCTAATAAAGCAAAAATCTTTGTGGACTCAGCGACCTTCTTAGCAGCCTCAAAACCTTTTTTGAGCCCAAATGTAACTATACCACTTTTTCCATTGGGTAAATATTTGTTAGCTAATTCATTGTATTTTGAAGAATTTAAACCTGGATAATTAACCCAACTTACTTCTTCTCTGGACACTAACCAATTAGCTAATTCCAAAGCATTCTGAGAATGTTTTTGCATACGCACCTCAAGTGTTTCAAGGCCTTGAATTACTTGGAAACTATTAAGTGGGCTAGGCGCACTACCTAGGTCTCTTAGACCCTCTACTCTCACCCTAGCGATAAAAGCAATCGGTCCTAATGCATCATGGTACTTAAGACCGTGATAAGAGGGCGATGGCTCAGTAAATTCCGGGTAGTTTCCGTTTGAGTAATCAAAAGTACCTGCATCGATAATTATTCCACCAAGAGTAGTTCCGTTACCAGTGATATACTTAGTTAAAGAATGGATAACGATATTAGCTCCATATTTGATTGGATTAAGTAAGGCAGGAGTTGCAATAGTGTTATCTACTATAAAAGGGACTTTAGCCGTTTTTGCATTATCACTGATTCCTTTTAAATCAATTACATCTAATTTCGGATTTCCAAGTGATTCCGCAAAGAAAGCTCTTGTATTTGGCTGAACTGCTTTGGCAAAATTGTTCACTTCATCAGGATCAACAAAAGTTGTAGTAATACCAAAACGGGGTAAGGTATTACTTAGCATATTATAAGTTCCTCCGTAAAGACTGTTAGATGCTACAATATGATCTCCAGACTTTAATAAAGTCATTAAAGTCGTAGCAATAGCAGCTGTTCCAGAGGCGGTAGCCACTGCAGCGACGCCCCCTTCTAAGGCAGCCAAACGTTGCTCAAGAACATCATTGGTGGGATTATTTAATCTAGTATATATGTACCCAGCCTCAGTGAGTGCAAATAAATTGGCTGCTTGCTCAGAATCGTCAAATACATAAGAGGTAGATTGATAAATTGGAACTGCTCTAGTTCCCTGTGTTTTTTTCACGTCATGCCCAGCATGAAGTGCATTAGTTGCTAATTTTAAACTCATAATTCAAAAGTGTTTTTAATTTCATTTATATAATCTAATTTTTCCCAAGTGAAAAGCTCTACTTTCTTTTCAACTCTCCCACTATAGGGAGATTCAAAAACCTTGGTGATTTCTTGAGGTGTTCTCCCCATGTGTCCATAAGCTGCTGTTTCAAGGTAGATTGGGTTTCTAAGTTTAAGCCTTTGCTCAATTGCATACGGTCGTAAGTCAAAAATCTGACTGATCTTTTCAGCAATGGTTACGTCATTTAGAGGCACTTTAGCAGTATTGAAAGTATTTACATTTATTGATGTTGGCGCTACAACTCCTATTGCATAGCTAAGTTGAACTAGTATTTCTTTTGCAACTCCTGCAGCTACCATATTCTTTGCAATATGGCGGGCAGCATAAGCTGCTGACCGGTCAACTTTACTTGGGTCTTTTCCACTAAAAGCACCTCCACCATGCGCTCCTTTCCCTCCGTAAGTATCCACAATAATTTTTCTTCCTGTTAGACCGGTATCTCCATGAGGACCTCCAATTACAAATTTACCAGTAGGATTAATATGGTAGGTAATATTATCATTAAAAAGCTTCTGTATGTTTGAAGGCTCTTTATCTTTTACGTTTCTGATAGCAATATTAATTATATCACTTTTAATTTTATTTAAGACCTTCTCATCATCTTTATCAAAAGAATCGTGTTGGGTAGAAACTACAATTGTATTAATTCTGGTAGGCTGATGGTTATCATCATATTCAATGGTAACTTGAGATTTGGCATCTGGACGTAAATATGGTATTTCCCTACCTTCCCTTCTTAAATCGGCAAGCTCTATCAAAATTTTATGAGATAAGTCAAGTGATAATGGAATATAATTTACTGTTTCATCTGAGGCATAGCCAAACATTATACCCTGATCACCTGCCCCTTGTTCCTCTTTATTGTCCCGATCTACTCCTCTATTAATATCTTTAGATTGTTCATGAATTAGAGAAATAACCCCACAAGAGTTACCACTAAACTGATATTCATCTTTGGTATACCCTATTTTATTAATGGTATCCCTGGCTATTTGTTGAACATCCAGATAGGTACTACTTTTAACCTCTCCTGCAAGTATAACTTGACCGGTAGTTACAAGCGTTTCACAGGCGACTTTACTTTCGGGGTCGAAAGCAATAAAATTATCTAGTAGTGCGTCACTGATTTGATCTGAAACCTTATCAGGATGACCTTCGCTTACAGATTCTGAAGTAAATAAATATGACATTCAAAATTGCTTTATGGAAGGATTTGACAAGATGAAGTCTTAAAGCAATACTGCTTTAGCATTTTTTTAAGAGGTTGCAATCAGTCAAATCCTTCCTCGTTTATTTGATGCAAAGCTACTATTTATTTTTAAATTTTTTAAAAAAAATATATTTAAAGGTTTAAACGTTGATCCAAGACTTATTTTTGCTAGTATTTATAAAAAAATGAAAGGAAATTAAATGTATCAAAAAGAAAAAGTATTTATATTGTCAACAAACAAATTATTTAAATATGCAATTTGCAGTTGCTGGTAACATAGGTGCAGGCAAAACAAGCTTAGCAGAACTACTTTCAAAACATTATAAATGGGAAGCTCATTTCGAAGACGTCATCGATAATCCCTATCTAGATGACTTTTACATGCACATGGAGCGTTGGTCATTTAACCTTCAAGTTTATTTTTTGAATAGTCGCTTTAGGCAGCAAATGACTTTCAACGAATTAGGAAAAAGTATTGTTCAAGACCGAACTGTTTATGAAGATGCTTATATTTTTGCACCTAATCTTCATGCTATGGGATTAATGAATCAAAGGGACTTCAATAATTACCAATCATTATTTGATTTGATGGAATCAATGATGAAAGCTCCTGATCTTCTTATTTACTTAAGAAGTAGTATTCCCAACTTGGTCAATAAAATTCATAAAAGGGGTAGAGAATATGAAAATTCTATTAGCATCGAATATTTAAGTCGCTTAAATGAGCGTTACGAGGCTTGGATTTCAACTTATGATAAGGGTAGATTACTTGTAATTGATGTTGATAATTTGGACTTTGTAGATAATAAAGAGGATCTAGGTGTAATAATCGAGAGAGTTGATGCCGAATTGAATGGTCTTTTCTAAATCTCGACCCCACTCTTCCCTATTTAAAAATTAAATTTTATAGACTCTTCAATTCTTTTTTATCTTGAATGGTTTTACTATTTTTGGTGCCGTTTTAAAAATATTATTTGATGGAAATTATAATTAAATTTTTACCNGCATTTGGAATTTTAGGTTTACTATTTGTTTTAGTAAAAAACAACTGGGTAACTAAGCAGGAAGTTGGAAATGAAAAAATGGCAACAATTGCCAAAAACATTTCTAGCGGTGCAATGTCCTTTTTAAAGGCAGAATATAGAATCCTGTCCATTTTTGTAGTTTGTTTAGCCATTTTATTATACATCAAAGGTAGTAACGAAGAAGGATCTCACGGTATGGTAGCATTATCATTTATAGTTGGTGCTGTTTGTTCTGCCTTGGCAGGCTTTATAGGTATGCGGGTAGCAACTAAAGCNAACGTAAGGACTACCAATGCTGCTAGAAAATCACTAGGTAAAGCACTTGAAGTAGCTTTTGCCGGAGGTTCGGTAATGGGGCTTGGAGTTGTTGGACTTGGAGTTCTTGGATTAAGTGGACTATTTGCCATTTATCAGCAAATCTGGCCAGGTCAAGGTAACCTGACCTTGGTCCTGAATGTGCTGACAGGTTTTTCTATGGGTGCTTCTTCCATCGCACTATTCGCTAGAGTTGGAGGAGGAATTTACACCAAAGCAGCCGATGTTGGTGCTGACTTAGTTGGTAAAGTTGAAGCAGGAATCCCCGAAGATCATCCACTGAANCCAGCTACAATAGCAGATAATGTTGGTGATAATGTTGGAGATGTTGCAGGAATGGGAGCAGATTTATTCGAATCTTATGTAGGATCTATCATAGGAACAATGGTTTTGGGCGCTTTTATTATCACACCAGATGTTGCTGGAGGTATGGGAGCTGTTTTCCTTCCACTTGTGATTGCTGCTCTTGGAATAGTAATGTCTATAATAGGTACACTTTTTGTTAAAGTAAAAGAAGGCGGAAATCCTCAAACTGCACTAAATATTGGAGAGTTTGGCTCAGCAGGCCTAATGGTAATTGTTTCTTATTTTGTNATTAATGTAATGATACCAGAATCAACTACTGGTCTACCAAATGGTTCAATAGGAGTATTTTTGGCTACAATCTCTGGTCTTGTTGCAGGATTAGGTGTTGGAAAAATAACCGAATATTACACAGGAACTGGAACTAAGCCTGTTGCTTCAATTGTTAGACAATCTGAAACAGGGCCTGCAACCAATATCATTGCAGGGCTTGGAGTAGGAATGATGTCCACAATGATTCCAATTTTATTAATTGCTGCTGCTATTTTAACTTCCCACCACTATGCAGGCCTTTATGGTATTGCGATTGCCGCAGTAGGAATGCTAGCAAACACAGGGATTCAACTGGCAGTTGATGCTTATGGACCAATTTCAGATAATGCNGGAGGTATTGCTGAAATGGCTGAGTTACCTGCCGAGGTCAGAGAACGAACTGATACTTTGGATGCNGTAGGGAATACAACCGCTGCTATTGGCAAGGGGTTTGCAATTGCATCTGCTGCACTTACTGCTCTGGCCTTATTTTCTGCCTTCATGCAAGTTGCTAANGTCACTGCTATAGATGTCTCAAAACCAAAAGTTATGGCCGGTCTTCTAGTTGGAGGAATGTTGCCTTTTGTTTTCTCTGCGCTTTCTATGAATGCGGTTGGCCGAGCTGCCATGTCCATGATTGAAGAAGTCAGAAGACAGTTCAAAGACATCCCTGAATTAAAAGCAGCACTCCAAGTAATGCGTAAATATGATGCTGATATTTCTAAAGCTAATGCTAAAGATCGTGCCATTTTTGACGCTGCAGACGGAAAAGCNGANTATGAAAANTGTGTNGAAATNTCNACCAAAGCNTCCATCNNAGANATGNTANNNCCCGGNTTNTTNGCNATNNTNGTNCCNGTAGCNGTTGGNNTNNTNGGNGGTGCTGAAATGCTNGGTGGTCTTNCTNGCTGGNGTNACNACTTGTGGTATTTTGATGGCNATNTTTCAGTCNAATGCAGGNGGNGCNTGGGANAANGCNAAAAAAATGATTGAANCTGACGGNAGNAAAGGNACNGANGCCCANAANGCNNCNGTNGTNGGNGATACNGTNGGAGATCCTTTNAANGATACTTCAGGGCCCTCTTTAAATATTCTCCTTAAGTTAATGTCTGTAGTTGCACTAGTTATCGCACCAAGTATCGCTTTAAATCAAGATGCAATGGTCGAAAAAGCTGAAAACAAAGAACATAATATTCCCGTTGAAGTAAAAGAAGATGATAAATTAGTTGATAACCTTACCCATTTCGAAAACAGTGTCAAAAATGGACAATAGTTTTTAAAAAGACATTTTAAAACTTTTTTGAGTTTCTCTCCATCATTTGAAAAACTATTGAATAAATACTTTATTTAACTCGGTAAATACATCACTTTTTTGACTGATTTAATCACGTCATTGTAATTCGGTAACCACTCAGCAAGTAAAACTGGTGAGTAGGGTGCGGGAGTATCAGCAGTATTTATTTTTTCTATAGGGGCATCTAAGTAATCGAATATTTGACTCTGAACCTGAAAAGTTATCTCAGTAGATATGTTTCCAAAAGGCCAAGATTCCTCTAATATTACAAGGCGGTTTGTTTTTTTGACAGACTCCAATATTGTATTATAATCCATTGGACGAATTGTTCTCAAGTCAATTACCTCAGAATCTATTCCCTCCTCTGCAAGTATATCTGCTGCCTTGTAAGCCTCTTTAATAATCTTACCGAATGATACAATAGTCACATCTTTACCTGTTCTTTTAATCTCCGCTACACCAATTGGAAGTGTAAATTCACCATCAGGAACTTCTCCTTTATCTCCATACATTTGCTCAGATTCCATAAAAATAACTGGATCATTATCTCTAACAGCAGACTTTAAAAGTCCTTTTGCATCATAAGGGTTAGAGGGGACAATTACTTTTAATCCTGGACAATTTGCATACCAACTTTCAAAGGCTTGAGAATGAGTGGCGGCAAGCTGACCTGCAGAGGCAGTGGGTCCCCTAAACACAATAGGACAAGGAAATTGTCCACCTGACATTTGTCTAATCTTTGCCGCATTATTGATAATTTGATCTATGCCCACTAAAGCGAAATTAAAAGTCATAAATTCAATTATAGGACGATTTCCGGTCATTGTTGAGCCAACGCCTATTCCTGCAAATCCTAATTCGGATATTGGAGTGTCTATGATACGTCTTTCACCAAATTCGTCAAGCATACCCTTTGATGCTTTGTAAGCGCCGTTGTACTCTGCAACCTCCTCTCCCATCAAAAAAATAGTCTCATCTCGTCTCATCTCCTCAGTCATAGCCTCACATATGGCTTCCCTAAATTGAATTGTTCTCATCAATATAAATTTTGGCACTACAAATTTAAATAATTGCTCGGTGATTATTTGAATTAATGCATAAATATTTAATTAAAGAATATCCTTTAATATCGTTGATTTATAAATGATTTAGTTAATTATTTTACTAATTTGGTGTTGCTTTAAGATATGAAGTTAATACAGTTAAATATTAAAGGAATTTCCTACAGCGAGACCCAAACAGGAGCTTACGCACTTATATTAAGCGAGGTAGATGGAGGACGAAGACTCCCAATTATTATTGGAGGTTTTGAGGCTCAATCAGTTGCAATAGCGTTAGATAAAGAATTAAAGCCTAAACGACCTTTAACCCATGATCTTTTTAAAAATTTTGCCGATCGGTTTAATATTCATATTAAACAAGTAATTATCCACAAGTTGGTTGATGGGGTTTTCTATTCAAGTTTAATTTGTAAAAGTGATAAAACAGAAGAGATAATAGATTCTAGAACCTCAGATGCAATTGCAATGGCTTTAAGGTTCAGTGCTCCTATATTTATATATGACTCTATACTTAATCAAGCAGGATTCGATGAGAAAAGTATTCGTAAATCCAAAAAAGATAAAACTGAGGAAAGTTGGATTCAGGATTTTGTTGAAGAACAAAGCCAGCAAAAAAAGGTCCCCGAGGATTTAAAAAAACTTTCTGTCTCCAAACTGAAATCATTACTCAACAAACTTGTTAATCTCGAGGATTACGAAAAAGCAGTTAAGATTAGGGACGAAATTTCAAAGAGGGAAAATAAAACTTAACTGTTAATTTTTTTTGAAAACTATTTAATTTTAACAGCTCACCTATACTACCATTGAGTATTTTTGGAAAAATATTGATTTTATGCAGCAGTACTTAGACCTGATTAAACATATTCATGAAAATGGGATAGAAAAAACTGATAGAACCCAAACTGGAACTAGAAGTGTGTTTGGGTATCAAATGCGTTTTGATCTTCAAGATGGTTTTCCATTGGTAACCACGAAAAAAATTCACATAAAATCAGTTATTCACGAGCTACTTTGGTTTCTGAAAGGAGATACTAATATTAATTATCTAACGGAAAATGGTGTTAGAATATGGAATGAGTGGGCAGATGAAAATGGAAATCTTGGTCCAGTTTATGGACACCAATGGAGAAACTGGAATAGCGAAGGAATCGATCAAATTAAATCCGTAATCGATACTTTAAAAAATAATCCTGATAGTAGGAGAATGCTAGTATCAGCATGGAACCCAAGTGTTTTGCCCGACACTTCAATTTCGTTTTCTGAAAATGTTGCAAAAAATAAGGCAGCGCTTCCACCTTGTCATGCTTTCTTTCAGTTTTATGTAGCAGACGGAAAACTTTCCTGTCAACTGTATCAAAGAAGTGCAGATGTCTTCTTAGGTGTTCCATTTAATATCGCTTCTTATGCCCTTCTTAACATGATGGTCGCCCAAGTTTGTGATCTATCGCTTGGAGAATTTATTCATTCCTTTGGTGATGCACATATTTATTCAAATCATGATAAGCAAATTCATGAACAACTATCTAGGAATCCAAAACCGCTTCCAAAAATGACTCTAAATCATGAAATCAATGATATTTTTTGCTTTAAAATTGACGATTTTAATTTGACTGGATATGATCCTCATCCACTAATCAAAGGAAAAGTAGCAATATAAAATCAGGCTATAACCATTTTTTTTATGACCTCAATTAAGTTTTTAATATCATCTGAAGTGTTATAGAAATGAATAGAAAACCGAATATAATCACCTCGACGAGCAACCTTTATGTTTTTTTCCTCCATCAATTTCAAAAAACTTTCATCATAATCAATGCTAATAATTGAGCTGTGTTTTTTACGTAAGTGACAGGCAGGCTTATATCCATTTAGTGATAGGGTTTTCCGCAATTCACTGCTTAAAAGCTGATTTGTTTCGACTAATTTTTTGAAGTCATTTTCTATCAAACGCTCCAGTGCAAAGACTAGTGATGCTGCTCCAAGTATATTAAAATGACCTGCATATACTTTTTCAGCAAATTTATCAGAACTAGTATTATTTTTTGCCAAAAAGGTATCTGATAATGCAACGAATCCGTTTCCAAAACCCGCCAACAACCACTTGTAACCACTACAAACAATTGCATCAAATGGAGAATTATGAAAATTGAATATATCCGTTCCAATATATTGTGTCGCATCCCCAATAATCGAGAGACCAGGATGTTTTTGCTTTAAATCACTTAAAAAATCAAAATCAATTAGCAATCCATTAGTGTACTGAACCATACTNATNACNANNGTNTCTATNNGNTTNTTTTCNAATGANGATGCNATNGCTGNTTCNANATTGTCCGACATNTCAATTGGGAACAACGTNAAATTTCTTNTCCTCTATTGANGAAACTAANGANTGATAATCNNCNTTAATATANAGNACNTTNGNATTTTCTGNAAGTAAATNCATAACATANCGAANNCCAGTAGAAAAATTTGACACAAAATAGGTCTGCTCTTTTTTTGAACCAATGAATGATGCAATCAAAGCTTGAGTTTGAGGTAAATTATCGTAGGCTTTTAATTTATAATCATCCCCATGATCAAGATAGTCTCGTTCGAAATTAACTCTAAAATCGTAAAGAGATTTAGACATTAAACCAACATAAGCAGTNTTGAAATACGTACAAGATTTCAGTAAGGGGAAATCATTTTTAAACTTCATAAATTGTTTAGAAATTGTACATTTGTTTCAAAATTACTCTATTTAGTGCTATTTAGAACGATATTTTTTTTTAAAGTCTAAAAACAAGAAAAAGTTCTTCATTATTGATGATTGATATCGAACAAATTTATTGAGCGAACCAAGACTTATCCCACAAAAAAAGAAATGACCAAAAAAAAAGATCCTATTTTCTTAAAAGAGCGAAATATAACCATAATAGCTGCGATTGCTGAAAACCAAGTTTTGGGGAAAGAAAATAAGTTGATTTGGTACCTTCCAGAAGATTTAAAAAGATTCAAACGTTTGACTTCGGGACATTCAATTATAATGGGTAGAAAGACTTTTGAATCACTTCCAGGGGCCCTTCCTAAAAGGCACAACATTGTGGTGACCAAAAATAAGAGATTTTATGCTAAGGGGGTAACGACTTGTCACAGTCTCAAAGAGGCAATTGATGCATCAGGTGATGACCTTCAACCATTTATCATAGGTGGAGGGCAAATTTACCAACAGGCAATGGAATTAGCTGATAGAATTGAACTTACGAAAATCTACAAGTCATTTGAAGGAGATGTTTTTTTTCCAGAAATTGATTCTCANTCATGGCATTTAGATAAAGAGGAACAGTTTGAGCATTCCCAATTTAAATACGCCTATCTCACCTATTTAAAAAACAAGTAAATAATATGAATGCATACGTTTTCCCAGGTCAAGGATCACAGTTCCCAGGAATGGGAAAAGATCTATATGATCAGCATCGAANTGCAAAAATACTTTTTGAATCGGCAAATGAAATTTTAGATTTTGATATAACCAAAATCATGTTTGAGGGAACAAAAGAGGAGTTAAAACAAACTCGTGTAACCCAACCAGCTATATATATATACTCTGTAATAGTAACTAAGATAATGGGAAGTAAATTTCAGCCAGATGCTTTGGCTGGCCACTCCCTTGGCGAGTTTTCTGCATTAGCAGCAGCAGAAACAATATCCTTTGATTCAGGATTAAGATTAGTCTCTCAGCGAGCTGAAGCGATGCAAATGGCCTGTGATGTTGAAGATGGAACGATGGCGGCTATTTTAGGCCTTGATGATGAAAAAGTAGTTGAAATATGTAGGCAAACTCAAGGGGTAGTTGTTGCAGCAAACTTCAATTGTCCTGGTCAATTGGTTATTTCAGGTAGTGTCAATGCGGTAAAATCAGCCTGTGAAAATATGAGGGAATCCGGTGCCAAAAGGGCTATTTTACTTCCTGTTGGTGGAGCTTTTCATTCCCCCCTTATGGAGCCTGCTCGAGTTNAATTAGCCAATGCAATTGAAAATACTAATTTTACATCGCCCATTTGTCCCGTATTTCAAAATGTTGTGGCTGAAGCTGTCACTGATTCTTTAGCAATTAAAAAAAATCTAGTCGCTCAACTAACTACTTCAGTGAGATGGACCCAAACTATAGAAAAGATGGTTGCANACGGAATTAAAAATTTTATTGAAGTTGGACCTGGAAAAGTACTTCAGGGCTTGATTAAAAAAATTAACCAAGAAACCAATATTTCGTCAGCGAAGTATTAGGTTAAAAAAGTTTTGATCTCATGAGTGACTAATTCGATTTGATCATCGGTCAGCTCTGTATGCATGGGTAAAGAAATTACCTCATTTACAACCTGATTAGTTATCTCAAAATCAGCTTCGTTATATCGATCGCTTNTATAGGCTTTTTGGAGGTGTAATGGAATGGGGTAATAAACCCCGCAAGGAATATTCTTTTCATTCAAATACTTCACCAATGCATCCCTATCAGCGTCAATAATCCTAAGTGTGTATTGATGGTAGACATGAGAATCACAATCACCTCTCGTAATAGGAGTAATAATTTTGGGGTGGTTTGCTAATCTTTGAGTGTATTTAATTGCAGCAGCTTTTCGGCACTCATTGTAGAAATCTAAATAGTTAAGTTTTATATCTAGAATAGCAGCTTGAATGGAGTCNAGACGAGAATTTACCCCCACCTCGTCGTGATGATATCTAACATACATTCCATGATTAACCATCCCCCTTAGCTTGTACGCCAGTTGGTCATCGTCCGTAAAAATAGCACCTCCATCTCCATATGCACCAAGATTTTTTGAAGGGAAAAATGAAGTCGTACCTATATGACCTAACGTTCCGGTTTTCTTTTTAATCCCATCAGGGAAAGTATAATTTGCTCCAATAGACTGGGCATTATCCTCAACTACATAAAGATCATTTTCCTCAGCAAGCGCAATAATTTCAGACATCATTGCGGCTTGACCAAAGAGGTGTACGGGTATTATAGCCTTGGTCTTGGGAGTAATTACGTTCTTAATGGCTGAAATATCGATATTATAAGTATCAAGATCAATGTCNACTAATACAGGGGTTAATCCCAAAAGTGAAATCACTTCAACTGTTGCAGCAAATGTGAAATCCGTAGTAATAATCTCATCTCCTGGTTTTAGTCCCAATCCCATTAATGCAATCTGAAGGGCATCGGTTCCATTTGCACAGGGGATGACGTGTTTTACCCCCAGATAATTTTCTAAATGCTCTTGAAAGTCTTTAACCTTTGGACCATTAATGAATTTAGTAGATTCAATAGTGCTTATAATTGAGGCATTGACTTGCGTTTGAATCACTTCGTATTGACCTTTAAGGTCAACCATTTCAATCTTTTTCATATAGAATATTACAGTGTAAAATTAAAAAAAAGGATTCTCCTTTACACAATAGATTATAAAAACTATTTTTGAACTAATATGTTATTCAGAACGATTTACAATGTTATCATTGAGATCTCTTTTCCCATTCTTTGGATTATTGGACTCTTTTCTAAGAAAATAAATCTTTTTACAAGAGGACGCTCTAAAACTTTTAAAATATTAAAGTCCAAATCATTAGACAGTAACAAATGGGTTTGGTTTCATGTTGCCTCGTTAGGAGAATTCGAACAAGCAAAACCATTAATAATTGCTTACAAGAAGCATTTTCCTAAAGATAAAATATTACTTACTTTTTTCTCACCATCAGGTTATGAGATAAAAAAAAACTTTTCATATGCTGATTGCATATGTTATCTTCCTTGGGATACTATTAAAAACGTAAATCGTTTCCTAGATTTTTGTAATGTAAAATTGGCGATTTTTGTAAAATATGAATTTTGGCCAAATTTTTTTAAAGGCCTTCATAAAAGAAAAATTCCTGTTTATTCTGTTTCTAGCATCTTTAGACCTCAACAGCTTTTTTTTCGTTGGTATGGAGTTGGATACAGAAAACTACTTTATGGCGTAAAACACTATTTTGTCCAGAATGATCTCTCTAAAAAGCTTTTGAATAATCTAGGAATTAACGCAGTTTCAGTTAATGGAGATACGAGAATTGATAGAGTTTATCAAATGGTAAAACAAGAAAATAAACTAAAAATAATGGATGATTTTACATCGGGAATAAAATGTTTTGTTGCNGGAAGTACCTGGCCNGAAGACCATAATTTAATTGAGGATTTACTTAAAAAAAAAATANACCTAAAAATAGTTATTGTTCCACACGAAGTTTCTAGAAAAGTAATCGGAAATTTAGAAAAAAAAATAAAATTACCTTATGCTAAATGGAGTACATACGAGACCAAGAAAGATGTAAAAAAGAGAATTCTTATTGTTGATAAAATAGGAGAATTGAGTAAAATATATAGTTATGCTGCATTTGCTTATGTAGGAGGAGGTTTTAAGAATAAAAAGTTACACAATACATTGGAACCTGCTGCTTTCAGCATACCGGTAATAATTGGTCCACATTTTAAAACTTTTCAAGAAGCAGAGAATCTTGTTGGCCTTGGAGGTATNTTTTCTATTAAAAATAAGTCTGAACTAAAAAATATTTTTGATTATATTTTATTTAATGACCAAATAAGAAAAAAGGCAGGAATGATAAACGGTAAATATATTTCAAAAAGTATTGGAGCAAGCTCAAGATTTATAAATAAATTAAAAGAACTCCATTCGTAATCCTCAATTAATTATTTGGTTCTCATCATTTGAATAACTTCTTTTTTAAAAGATTTATCATCCTNCATAATGTCAAAAAAACTTGTAAGGAATTTATTAGTACTTTCAAANTCAGNAGTTATTTCAAATTTAGATTTTTGATTATCAANAATTTGNTAAAATTCATTTTTCTTACTAAGAATTTGATCTCTAACTTTCTCAAGAAGAGATTCATCTCTCTTAAATCCTCTATATTTTCTATCCCTCACTGAGTTAATCCCTAATGTGTTATTAACTATAGCATAACTNGCGTCTACCAAACCACAAAGATCAAAGTCATAAGGCAACGGATAAATCTTTTTATCAATATAAAGTAGTTTACCATTATGTTGATATGCAACAGAAAAATCGGTGTTTCCAATCATAAATTGAAAAATAGAGTTTTGAACAGATGTCATATCGTCCATAGCCTTTGGATGGATGTACCTTTCAAAGGATTTCCCCTCGAATCGATCTGCAACTCTCTTATCATCCTCTATCAAAAAACCTATGAGCTTATGAACTTCCGTTTTCTTTTTTTTGATTTCAGTGAATTCAATATNAACTAATCTAGTTTTGAAGTAATATGGAGAAATCTTTTCGTAAAACTTATATGCAATAAACTCTTGAATTATATTGTCATTTTTTTCTTTTCTAAGAAGACAGGGCATTACCAGTTTCAAGTTCTTATTGCCTTCAAATAAAGTACCCTTAGCTGCTGATTTTTTTATACGTATTTTGATAGGAGGAAAATAACATTTCGATCTTCTAAAATTCCCTCTTGCTCTGAGGTTTACATTTAAACTTTCCCATTTATTATCATTGTTGTATTCAAGATTTACTTTAATATATGTCGTATCATCAGTATCGAGACGCATTTCGTCATTAGAATAGCTTAATTTAATCTTAAGAAGATCTTGATTATTAAAAAGAGAATCAGATTTTTGAATAATTTGTGCAGAAGCCACTCCGTAAAATAGTATACATGCTGAAAAAAACATTTGTATATTCATAATAATAATAATAGATTTAAACAACTAATTTAAAAAAATTAATGAAAAGATACTTTTCAATATTAAATCATAGAACATTATTTACTTTAATTCTATCAATAGTAATACCTTTTCTTGCCTTTGAGTTTGAGATTTTTTATCATATCGATCTAACCCTAATAAGTTTAGCTATAATTTTTCCATTAGTTTTCGCAATAAGGGGCGCTTTTAAAAGAAGAGAAAAATCATTACAATTTTTAAGTCAATTTAGGAGCTCTTTAAAAACTATTTACTATTTTTTTAATAGTAATTCTAAGTTATCTACTTCAAAAAAAGAAGAGATCAATAAGATACTTTATGAGATATCCGAGTCATTTGTAAATCATCTATCTCAATCCAATCATAACACCACGGACATTGATAAAAAAACTGAAAATATTTTTAAATTCATACTCGATAATGAAGAGGATATTCCTAACAGCCTAAAGCAGAAAATTTTAAGGTTTGTTAGAGATCTTCATTTATCGATTGAAAATTTAATTGCTGTTCACACCCATAGAACCCCGATAAGTTTAAAAGCTTACTGCCTTATATTTATATATATTTTTCCAACTGTTTATACACCAACAATAATCAATAAAATTGGATATGATAATCCTCATAATATAACTTACTTCATTATCATTCTCAGTGAATTTATCTTGATTTCTCTCTATAATATTCAAGATCAAATGGAACATCCGTTTGACAAAGATGGATTGGATGATATCAAATTAGATAATTTTAAAATAGACAGAAAGATAGATTAATATCATCTTTCTGTTAAATTACCAATATTTACAAAAAACTTTTTTATCAGCTGATATAGTTAATCAAGAAAAGATTACAAGTTTTCTTTGTGGCTGTACAAACTTAATTTAATTAAAATTAAAAAGATTTATTCGAGATTTAAGTGTCAAAAAATGAATAAATATTTATAAAAAAATATTCTTTAATGAATAAATAATTTTAATGTTAATAAATGTTTAATTTTATCATAAGTTAAATATTAATTGAATATTGAGGTAAAATTGTATATTAAATAGATAATTACATTTAATTTATGTTGTTAAATACAAATTATCTTTGTTAAAAGTTCATTTAATAAATATAATTGGTATGAAAAAGTTTTTATTAGCAACAATTTTGATCTCTCTGACTTCACTCAATGCAAACGAGGTGTTGGTTGCCAAGGACAGTATAACCTTGAGTTTAAAAGAAAATAATTTATTGTCGTCAGAAGAAAAGGCTCTAATTGCCATAGAAAGTGACAATTATGTCTACATTGAATCAGTAATCAACCAAGGTCTGTTAAGTCCTAAAACCTTTGTTGATGGGAAGCCGCTTATCATTCATGCGGCAATTCTTAACAAACCAGAGATGATTTTATTACTTGCTTCATATGGAGCAATGATAATAGATCCTATCTGTGAAGAAGGAAAAAATATAATGGAGTACGCTCAAGAAAACAATTCCTATCTAGCACAAGCTCAAATTATTGTAATTAGAGCGTAAAGTTTTTAAATAAACCATATTTAATCGGTTAAAATCATACGTATTTTTTTTTGAAGTTATAAAATCTCTCAGATCGACTCTGTGGGTCAGTCGTCTGTAAAAATCAAAAAAACCTCTATAAAAAATTATAGAGGTTTTTTTTGTGCGGGTGAAGGGACTCGAACCCCCAAGCCGTGAAGCACTAGATCCTAAATCTAGCGTGTCTACCAATTTCACCACACCCGCTTTGCAAAATGAACGCAAATATAATCAAGTTTTGCTAATTTATTTTTTTTGTAAAAAATAAAAGAGGTAATGTTTTGTACTTTTATATATTCTCTCATTCTAATATGAAAAATCAAATCCTAAGTCAAAAAAAAGAATACCTCGATCAACTAATAGAATTACTTAAAATACCCTCTATTAGTGCTGATCCAAAATATGATCAGGCGATTAAAAAAACAGCTCATTGGGTCGAAAAAGCTCTCATAAATATTGGTTGTGATAATGTTAAGATATACCAAACCGCTGGGCACCCTGTTGTCTATGGAGAAAAAATTATAAATAAAAATGCTCCAACAGTTTTAGTTTATGGTCATTATGATGTTCAACCCCCAGACCCTTTAGAGCTTTGGAAAAGTCCACCTTTTGAACCCGTGATTAAAGAAACATCGATACATCCTAATGGTGCAATATTTGCACGTGGTGCCTGTGACGATAAGGGGCAGATGTTCATGCATATAAAAGCGGTAGAACTTCTGATTAAAAATAACACACTTGATTGTAATGTTAAATTTATTATTGAAGGTGAAGAAGAAGTTGGAAGTGATAACCTTGAACAGTTTATAACTGATCATAAGAATAAATTAAAATCTGATATTATTATTATCTCCGATACTGGAATTCACAGTATGGATAAACCTGCGATCACGACAGGATTAAGGGGGCTAAGTTATATGGAGGTAACCGTCACTGGACCTAATCGAGACTTACATTCTGGTTTATACGGAGGAACGGTTGCTAATCCAATAAATACCCTTTGTGAAATGATCGCCTCACTTCACGATCAAAATAAAAAAGTAAATATCCCTGGGTTTTATGAAAAAGTGATTGAAATTTCAAAAAGCCAACGTCAAAAAATGAATACTAATAATACTCCAGAGGAGGAATTCCAAAAATCCATAGCTATAAGTGCCTCAGTAGGAGAAAAGGAATATACCACCTTAGAAAGGAAATCTATTAGACCGACACTGGACGTTAACGGAATTTGGGGTGGTTATATTGGAGAAGGGGCAAAAACAGTAATACCTAGTAAAGCACATGCCAAAATTTCAATGCGATTAGTTCCAAATCAAAGCTGGGAGGAGATTAGTGAATTATTTGAAAAACATTTTAAAGATATTACCCCAAAGGGTGTTAGTGTTCAGGTTACAACTCATCATGGAGGAGATGCCTATCTAACACCAGATGGACATAAAGCTTACAAGGCGGCTGAAATGGCTTATCATGAAGTTTTTGGAGTTGTTCCTCACGCGAAAAGAGATGGTGGAAGTATTCCTATAGTACCCATGTTTGAAAAAATTTTGGGTTGTAAAACAATTCTTATGGGATTTGGATTGGATAGTGATGCGATACATTCACCTAATGAACATTATGGAATAGATAACTTCTTAAGGGGAATTGAAACTATTTCCCTCTTCTACGGACACTTCTATAAATTAGAAAATACTTAACTTTTAAGCATAAAAAGATCTGAAGCAATTCCATCAGATAAAAACCTTGCTTGTCTACTGACTTTTAAAACATCTCCATCCCAAAAAAGTCGACGATCCAAAAGGTGATTTTTCGCTTGTTTCTCTAGATAAAGTCCATAATTAGATCCAAAAGACTCATTTATTCTTTTAATTTTTACTCCATCAGTTCTTAAACCAATCATTACGTATTCATTAAAAACTTCGTGATCTTTTAAAACCTCTTTTCTTTGAGACAAACACCCATTTTCTATTGATTTTAAATACTTTAAATTATTAGAAATATTCCAACTCCTAACCCTGTGACCATCATAACTATGCGCCGACGGACCAATACCTAGGTAAGGCTTACCATTCCAATAGTTACTGTTATTTACAGAATGAAAGCCTATCTTTCCGAAATTTGAAAATTCGTAATTTATATATGCTTCCTTCTCTAATCTAGAGGTCAAAAGATCATACTGAAGTTGAACAGCTTCTTCATCTAATAATTTGATATCGCCCTTATCTACTTGACGGAAAAGTACCGTTTTGGGCTCAACAGTCAATGCGTAGCTTGAAATATGTGGAGGGTTGAAAGAAGTTAAAATATCCAAATTGTGAGCCCAAGTAGAAATATTACTTTTAGGAAGCCCATAAATTAAATCTACAGAAAAGTTATCAAACACCTTTGAAGTCCACTCTATTGCTTTTAGACCCTGATTTGAATTGTGAATTCGATTCATCATTTTCAATTCATAATCATGAAAAGACTGAACTCCTATACTAATTCTATTCACACCTGATTTTTTTAAATCCTTCAAGTTTTGAAGGGTCAAGTCGTTTGGATTAGCCTCCAAAGTAATTTCTATATCATTACCTAACTTAAAACAATCATTCACAGATTTAATCACTTTATGAAAAAATGAGGCTGGTAAAAGAGAAGGAGACCCTCCCCCAAAATATATACTTTCGATTGGGGTTTTTAGTTCACTTTTTCTCAAATACAACTCACTCTTCATAGCCTGCTGCATTTGTTGTCTATATTTAGTTTGGGTAGAAAAATGGAAATTACAATAATTGCAAGCCTGGCTACAGAAAGGATAATGAAAATAAATACCAGCCATTAGCTCGTCTTTATTTTTTTTGGATTTTGATTAATAAATGCCTTCCAGCCAGTATAACTTTTCGAAATCTGAGGTTTACCTTGATTATAAAAGTGACAAACGGCAGCAGCCAAACCATCAGTAGCATCAAGATTCTTTGGTATTTCTTTAATCAACGAAAGGCTTTGTAACATTTTAGCAACTTGTTCCTTTGTGGCATTTCCGTTACCGGTAATTGACATTTTAATTTTTTTTGGGGAATACTCAGTAATTGGAATCTCTCTTGACAATCCTGCAGCCATAGCAACTCCCTGAGCTCTTCCTAACTTCAACATTGACTGAACATTTTTTCCAAAGAATGGGGCTTCAATAGAAATTTGATCAGGATGAAATTCATCTATTATTGCTATCGTAGAATTGAAAATTTTTTGAAGTTTAAGATAATGATCATTGTATTTTTTAAGCTGTAGCTCGTGCAATTGAATTAATTCCATGGCTTGGTTATTTACACGAATCAAACCAAAGCCCATGATAGTGGTTCCAGGATCAATTCCCAATATGATCTTATCTTTCAAACTCATTAAAGAGGTTGAGCGCTTATTTGAACAGGCATGCTTAACTGTGAATCAACATAGACTCCTACATTTGTTTTTGTTGCAGGAAGAGCTAAAGGTAAATTAGCAACAGCTTGATTTAGAACCTGTTCAAGCTCGGGTAGAGCATCTCTAACGGTATTTGGAATCTTTGCTTCTAAAAGGCTAAACACACCCTCTTTATCTATTTTAATTTGAATAAATATTTCATGATTCAATGGCTCAATAGCAATTATATCAATATCTGAAATAGCTAATGTCAATTGATTTGAAATGATACTTTGAAAGCATTTTAGTTGATTTTTTTTCTCAACTCCCTCACATTCGGGGAAACTCGGCGGTTGATCTTTTGAGGACCAGCTCGAAGCTTTCTTAATCTCTGAACTGGACAATTTAGTCGATGAAAATAGCTCACAAGAGCCTAAAGAAATTATGAAAATTAATGAGAACGGTAAAAATAATTTTTTAAGATGCATTTAAGTAATATTTGAACTTTTTATTAAAATTACAAACTTTTAATTTAAAAGTGAATTTAGATTTTTAAATATTATAAATTATAAATAAATTAAAATAACATGGATCTAATAATAATTATTATTGGATTTTTATTGATATTGACCGGAATAATAGGAAGTTTTTTGCCAATTATGCCTGGACCTATCACAGGATGGTTTGGACTATTGGTTCTTTATCAAACCTCATTTTTAAATTTAGACTATTCTTTTCTTTTGGTAACATTATTCATTGCTGTTTCCATTTTTATCTTAGATTATTTTATACCTGCAATTGGTGCCAAGAAGTTTGGTGGCACTAAAACAGGAGTTATTGGCTCAACACTTGGAACAGTTATTGGAATTATTTTATTTGGTCCAATGGGAATTATATTTGGTGCCTTTTTGGGAGCATTTATTGGAGAATTGTCCACAAATAAGTCTAATACAAGAATTGCACTTAAAGCAGCAATAGGAACATTGGTTGGCTATATTGGAGGAATTCTGTTAAAGCTATCTTTGGGAATTGTATTTACGATTAAGTTTGTTAAAATAATTCTGAATAATTGGAATGAAATTTTTTAATGTAATTAAAAAATGGTGTGAAATATTCAAGTTAAGCCTAACGGTTTTATGTTCCCTGAGATGTGTTAAATCGAGTCGTTGATTTAAAAAAGTTAATGTCTCATAAAAAGCATCACCTTTTATTAAAATTAAACACTAATTTTTTAAAGTATAACTTAACGCATATTTTTTTATTTTTGTTTAACTCTTTATGAAATTATTTTTAATAACATTTATTCTACTTGGATTAGCAATTGCTGGAATCGCGATCAAAATTTGGGCAAAAAAAGGTGGAGAATTTTCGGGAACATGTGCTAGTCAGAACCCATTCCTAAACAAAGAAAACGAGCCATGTGGTTTTTGCGGAAAGCTCCCCTCTGAGCAAGACTGCCGTGAGCCCAACCCACAGCACAATTAATGTTTTTCAAATTTTAACAATGAAAGACTTACAATTTGCTATCAAAAGGGCTAAGAATCAAGAACAAAAAGCTTTTAATGAAATTTTTAATTCATATTGGGGGTATCTATACAACTTTCAGTTAAAAAGAACTACTAATAAAGAATTAGCTGAGGAAATTTCTATAATGGCATTCGCCAGAGCATTTGATAAAATTGAAACTTTTGACAGTAGCTATGATTTTAAGACCTGGCTTTCAGCAATTTCCAAAAATATCCAAATCGACCTTATACGAAAGAAAAATAAAAAATCATCAATTAAAACAATATCGATAGACGACGACTATGAAGCATCGAATAAAAATACTCATCCCTCGCCAGAAGAAATACTAATTACCAACCAAAGTATTGAGACTCTTCTGAGTAACATTAAAACTTTAAAACAAGACTACCGAAAAATTTTAAAATTGCGTTTTTTTGAAGATCTTAGTTATAAAGAAATTAGTAAAAAATTAGACCAACCAATAAATACCATAAAAGTTAAACTACTTAGGGCAAAAAATCTTTTGACGGAAAAAACCCAAAAAGATATTGAATAATTTAAAAAAACTTGGCCCAGGTTTGTTGTTTGCAGGCGCGGCAATAGGAGTTTCTCATTTGGTACAATCAACAAGAGCTGGAGCCGACTTTGGTTGGGGTCTAATTTGGGCACTTATTTTAGTAAACCTATTTAAATATCCCTTTTTTCAATTTGGACCAAGATACGCCCTTGCTACAGGGGAAAGTTTACTAGAGGGTTATAACAAGTTAGGTAAAAGTTACATATGGATTTACTTTTTCTTAAATCTTGCAACGATGTTTACTATCCAAACGGCAGTAACAATAGTTACTGCAGGCCTAGCATCAAACCTATTTGGAATTTCAACGGATATGGTTTATTGGAGCATTGCGATTACTGTCATTTGTTTTATAATTCTTTTATTAGGGAGGTATAAATTACTGGACAAGGTGATTAAGGGGATAATCCTTCTATTAACAATTAGTACTATCCTAGCACTACTTATTGCAATCTCTAATAATGATAGTTCTATAAGTTTTACTCAAGTTTTTCCTTATGGCAGTGATTTGTTATTCGTGATAGCATTTATGGGGTGGATGCCAGCTCCAATGGATATATCCGTTTGGCACTCAATATGGGTGTTAGAAAAAAAACAAACCCTTAACAATAAGCTGTCCGTTGAAGATGGGTTATTTGATTTTAATATAGGATATTTTACTACGGTAGTTTTGGGAATTTGTTTTTTAGGGTTAGGCGCACTTGTAATGCATGATTCCGGATTAACTTTTTCGAATAAAGGTGGTGAGTTTGCTGGACAGCTAATTGATCTATATACCTTAAACCTAGGCGATGCTACATATTTAGTAATTGCTATAGCAGCCTTTACAACTATGTTTAGCACAACCATAACTACCCTAGATGCCTCACCAAGAGCTATGTCTAAAACTTCCCAATTAATTTTGAATAAAAAAAATAAAGATTTTTACTTACTATGGATTTCAATTCTTGCAGTTGGAACCTCGTTAGTTTTTTTACTTCTACTTACAGAGATGGGACTTTTAGTTCAAATCGCAACTGTTTTATCTTTTTTAACTGCCCCTTTCTATGCCTTACTTAATTATAAATTAATATACAGTAACCATATGCCTGAAAAACATCGACCAGGCTTCAAGACTAAAATACTTAGTATATCAGGAATTATATTTCTTTCTGGATTTTCAATAATTTACCTTTTGAGTCTGTAAATTAAGTTAGTATCTTTGTAAAGTTTTGGAGACGATAGAAAAGAAAAATAATGGATTAGGTAAACCAAAATGGATTAGGGTCAAACTCCCAACGGGTAAAAAATACACGGAACTTCGAGGGTTAGTTGACCAATATAAATTAAATACCATTTGTACCTCTGGAAGCTGTCCTAATATGGGAGAATGTTGGGCTGAGGGCACTGCAACCTTTATGATATTGGGTAATATCTGTACACGATCTTGCGGATTCTGTGGCGTAAAAACAGGTAGACCTGGAAATGTAGATTGGGAAGAACCTGAAAAGGTAGCAAGATCTATAAAAATCATGAAAATTAAACACGCGGTTATTACATCTGTTGATCGTGACGATCTAAAAGATATGGGCTCTATCATTTGGAATGAGACAATTAAAGCAATTCGAAGATTGAACCCAGAAACAACTCTAGAAACCCTAATTCCTGATTTTCAAGGTAATCAAAGGAATATTAACCGAATAATTGAGGCTGCCCCTGAGGTAGTCTCCCATAATGTAGAAACTGTAAGACGCCTGACAAGAGAAGTAAGAATTCAAGCCAAGTATGACCAAAGTTTAGATGTTTTACGTTATCTAAAAGAGATGGGGGTAAATAGAACAAAATCTGGAATAATGTTGGGCCTGGGAGAGAAAGAGGAAGAAGTTTTTGAAACACTTCATGACCTTCGCAAAGCAGAGGTGGATATTGTAACAATTGGACAATATTTACAGCCAACCAAAACTCACTTACCTGTAAAATCTTTCATTACCCCAGAAACCTTTGAAAAATATGAGGCAATTGGAAAAGATCTTGGGTTTAGACATGTTGAAAGTGGCCCACTGGTTCGCTCATCATATAAAGCGCACAAGCACATTCACTAGATTGCATCTAGTATAATTCTGTCAAATTGTTTTTGATCTTTTTCAAAAATAAAATCAAGTGAGATTTTAATATAACATAGTTTCTCGTCACTTATTAAAGGGGAAAGTCTTCCATAATCTTTTTCAGTAGTCACAATAATTTTACCCTCTGAAGCATTTAATATTCTATGAATATCATTATTTGAGAAGTGATGATGGTCTGAAAATTTGAGGTGTTTGAAGCCACCAAACGTAGTTTTTAAATAATCAACCAATTTTGATGAATCTGCAATACCAGTTACCAAAATAAAGTTACCCCTATTTAACTCGAGATCAGATATAGACTGATTTTTTTTGTGGAGGAACTGAGCATATTTAATTGTTGTAAAAAAAACAGGGATTTTTGATTTCATCCCTTTTAAAAAATTTACTTTTTTTTCCATCGATAGGTTACTTGGTGATCGGGTAACTAAAATTAAATCAGCTCGATTTACTCCTGATTTGAACTCCCTTAACCCACCTATTGGAAAAATATAATCTTTAAAATAGGGGTTTTTATAATCGGTTGTCATTATTAATAAACTTGGTTTAACCCAACGATGTTGCATAATATCATCCATAATGACTACCTCAGGAACTGGATTTAATAGCTTAAGAGCCTCCATTCCCAAAAGTCTGTTTTCGGAAACAATTACTCTAAGATCAGAATAACGATTTAAAAACTGAAAAGGTTCATCACCCAAAGTAGCAGCAGTGTCATTAATATCAGCAATTCTTAATCCTTTAGTTTTTCTGCCATACCCTCGACTAAGTGTTGCAAGAGTCTTAGTTTTTTGAAGAAGATCGATTAAGTAGGTTACCACCACAGACTTTCCAGTGCCTCCCATTGAAAGATTTCCTACACCCAAACTCGGAGTGTTAAAATTTTTGGAACTAAAAAAGCCTATATCAAAAAATAAATTTCTCAGCTGAACAATTACACCATATAATAATGCAAAAGGAAAAAGAAGTAACCTAAGATATTTTAACAAGACTATTTTTTTATTGATAACCAAATTTAGGAAAACAAAAACTCCTTATTGCTTAATGGGATGAAGTTTCTTGGCATGAAAGATAATATTATATTTGCAACAATGAGGATTCAAAATTTCATTGATGTCATTGAAGAATGGGCCCCTACTGCCTATGCGGAAGATTTTGACAATGTTGGTCTTATCATCGGTAATCCTGAGTTAGAATGTAAAGGAGTATTAGTAACCCACGACACCCTGGAAAACGTCGTTGAAGAATGTATTAAAAAAGACTTTAATCTTATAGTAAGCTTTCACCCAATCATATTTTCAGGATTAAAAAAATTAACGCAATCAACCTATGTTGAAAGAGTAGTTACCAAGGCCATCAAAAATGATATTTGCGTTTATGCAATACATACAGCGCTTGACAACCATCGATTTGGTGTAAGTCATGCTTTAGCTGAGAATTTAGGTCTGTATGATATAGAAGTTCTCTCGCCCAAAGAGAAAACAATCAGAAAGTTAACTACTTATGCTCCAAAAAATGAAGCACCTGTCTTATTAGAAAAGCTATATGAAGCTGGAGCTGGTAAAATTGGTAATTACAAGGAATGTAGTTTTATCTCCTCAGGTAAAGGTACATTTAAAGGTAATGAAAACAGTAATCCAAATCTAGGAGTAAAAGGTGAAAAAACAGAGGTAGATGAAGTTCAAATAAATTTAATCTTCGAATTACATTCTCAACAAAAAATCCTTCATACTCTTTTCGAAACTCATCCATATGAAGAAGTTGCATATGAGGTGTTTAGCCTTGAAAATAAAAACCAAACTATCGGAATGGGTAGTCTTGGAGAATTAGAAAATGAAATGGATGAGGATGACTTCTTAAACTTGGTACAAAATAAATTGAATATCAAAATGGTTAGGCATTCAAAAAAAATAGGGAAAAAAATTAAAAAAGTTGCTGTTCTCGGAGGTTCTGGAAGCTTTGCAATAAGCTCAGCAATTAGATCCAATGCAGATGTATTTGTCACTGCTGATCTTAAGTACCACGATTTCTTTCAAGCAGAAAATAAAATTTTACTAATTGATGCAGGTCATTACGAAACTGAGCAATTCACAAAAAAATTAATCCACGATAATCTTATTAAAAAATTACCTAATTTTGCAATCGCTTTATCTGAATCAATAACCAACCCAGTAAACTATTCTTTGAAATGGCAAAAAAAACCGCAGTAACCCTAGAAGACAAACTAAGAGCACTTTATGATTTACAACTCATTGACTCTAGAGTAGACGAAATAAGGAATGTAAGAGGTGAATTACCCCTTGAAGTGGAAGATCTTGAAAATGAAATTGCTGGCTTAGATAGTCGTTTAGAAAATTTCCAGCAGGAGGTTAGTGATTTTGATTTCCAAACTAAGGAACAGAAAAACAAAATTGAGATTGCCAAAGAAGAGCATAAAAAGTATGAGCAAAATCTCAAAAATGTTAGAAATAATAGAGAATATAATTCTATTGTTAAAGAGCAAGAGTTTCAGGAACTTGAAATCCAGCTGGCAGAGAAACGCATAAAAGAATTTTTAGCTAAAAAAGAACTTAAACAAGAAGCCATTGAACAGCTCAATGAAAAAGTAAATGAGCGTAAAACCCATCTTAAAGCTAAGAATGAAGAGTTAGAAGAAATTTTGAAAGAAACCGAAAAAGAAGAAGCGGTTTTGGCCAAGAAATCAAAGGAATTTGAGGTAAAAATAGAGGAGCACCTATTTCAATCCTACAAAAAAATAAGAACAAATGTCAAAAATGGTTTAGCCATTGTTGCAATCGAAAGAGGGGCCTCTGGAGGCTCGTATTTCTCAATACCCCCTCAAATTCAGATGGAAATTGCTTCGAGACAAAAAATAATCACTGACGAACATAGTGGTAGAATTTTAGTAGATGCTGAACTTGCAGCAGAAGAAAAAGAAAAAATGAATAAAATTTTCTCCTCAAAGTAATCTATAATTTTTAAGAAAATTTTAGATAAAAATGTTTAAACAATCGATTTTTTCTGTAATAAATAGACGGGTAGCTATCGTAATTTTTGATGCACTTTTTGTTTTTTGGCTCTATAATGCTTTAGAATTAAAAATGATGGTTGATTTATACATCATTAGCATTGCAATTATTTTTCCATTAGTCTTTACAATTACAAGTGCATATAACAAAAGGCAAGAATCACTTGCTCATTTTTCTTTAATACGAACTAAAATTATTGAACTTAGTAATATTTTTTCTGCCGTTAAAGAGATTCCAAGTGCTAAAAAGAAAACATTTAATCAGTTATTGTTAAAAACCCATAAAGAAGTTCATATTACTTTGAGTAATAGCTCAAAGGAGACTAACAAATACATTTTACGACGTCGTTCTAAAGAAATCTATGATTTTGTAATCAATAATATTGAACACTTATCAGAAATTGAGAAGAATCGATCTTTTGTTGTTAAAAACGAAATTTTTTCAAAAATAGAATTGTTAACTGCTTTGGAATCACATGGAACTCCTATTTCATTGAGGAATTATTGTTTGGTTTTCATTTATCTTTTTCCCTGGATTTACACACCATCACTTATTCAAGACACTGAATCTCTAAGTCAAGATTACAGTGTATACATGGCTATTACATTTTCAGTATTTATCAGTTTCATTTTAATGGCACTGTTCAATGTCCAAAATTTTATCGAAAATCCATTTGATCAAAAAGGATTGGATGATATAAAGTTGAAAGAATTTGAGATTGAAGAGTCAGAATTGGGGGGGCTATAATTTTCTCTAAATTTTCCGAATTTAGGCCTATTTTACAAAATAATTTCCAAAAAAAACCTCCGATTACTGTTTACTGCTAAAAGCAGATTTTTCCTTCACCAGAGGAATTCTTTGTGGGCGCGAAGGGATTCGAACCCCTGACCCCTTGGGTGTAAACCAAGTGCTCTGAACCAACTGAGCTACGCGCCCAAAAGTCTGGTCATAATTGATAAAAAAGAATACGATATAATAGGGGTTTCTTTTTTAATAAATCATATACCACAATCAACTTTTGCGAGGCAAATATAAAATATTTACACAACACATACGTACTGATTTGTTTAATATTGTAGACCTATTTAAAAATGTATTCTGTTTTTTAAAAGTTATAAAATTTACTAATTATCCACATTTTGGGTGAAAAAAAAATTATTAAAAAATCATTTTAATTGTTTAAAAATGAAAATTTTAGAGTTTTATATCCAAAATCAAAAGATATTGGTTAAATAAGTTAAATTTTAATTAAATTAATTAAGCCTGTAGTTGATTTTGTTATAAATTGGTTATACCATAAACCTTATCAGTGAATTTCCAATTCTTAAAAAAAATCAACCCAATAGTTTTTAGAAATTGTCTCTTCATAATTTCTATTACCCTTCCCTATTTTTGTGCTCAATCTCAAATAGTCGCTAATGGACTAGTATTACATCTTGATGCTAGCAACCCAAGTTCTTATGACGGTTCTGGAACGCAATGGGATGATATCAGCGGAAATGGTAATCACGTAACAATGCAAAATGCGGGAAGCATTAGTTATGATTCGTCGAATAAATTTTTTAATACTGGAGCCAATGGTTATTTCAGTAGGGCCTCTGGGACAAATATACCTGCTGGAAATAGTAATTATACAATGATCGTTTATGTTAATCAACCACAGTGGCAAGATGGTAATGGATTTATATCAATCGGTGGGTTTGGATCTGGCAATCGATCTAATGCACTTAGAATTAGGAGTGGTGGACTTGGAAATTTAGTTCATTATTGGTGGGGTAATGATATGAATGTAAATTCTAATCAGGCCTCTCTTAACAATTGGCTTTATATTGTTGCTAAGTTTGATGGTACCACTAGATCTGTATGGGTCAATGGAGTACTTGCAGGCCAGGATACTCCAAGTGGTCACAACGTAAATTCCTCATTAATACAGATTTCCAAAACCTATGGTTCTGAATATCAGAGGGGTAAAATAAAAGTTGCCATGATATATAATCGCGCTTTATCATCAAATGAACTCTCCCAAAATTATACAGCCATAACAAATCCTAACAGTGCTCCAACAGATATAACATTATCCTCAATATCTTTTAATGAAAATATTGCATCTGCATCCACGGTAGCTACACTTTCAGCTACAGATCCTGATAGTGGAAACACCCATACTTTTTCACTTGCTAGTAGCGGTGATGATCGTGATGATGACAATGGAAGCTTTACTATTAATGGAAATAACCTAAAAATAAATTCATCTCCGAATTATGAATCAAAGTCTTCCTACAAAATTTATTTAAATGTAAGTGATGGTTCAGCAAATTATGCAAAGGCTTTTACACTGAGTGTTTCTGACCTGTATGAAGCTCCTCCTACTGATTTATCATTTGTAACTTTATCAGTACCTACCAATGGTCTAGTGGCATATTTGGATTCCGCAAACCCTGATTCATATTCTGGCTCGGGTAATACATGGAACGATTTAAGTGGAAATGGTAATAATTTTACTCTTTATAACTCTCCAACATTTGATGCAAATACTAACGGAGGTGTATTAAATTTTGATGAATCTAATGATTACGCTAAGTCAAATTCAAATTCTTTACTTAACAATAATACTTACACCAAAATAGCCTTTTTCTATCCTGAATCAGGCACTAGAAATATTATAAGTGGAGGAAACGATGCCGGTCACGCTTTTTGGATGAAAGGGACATCCACTACAATATATTCAGGTCATAATAGCTCATGGGAGAGAATATCACACTCACCAGGAGGCAGTATGCTTAATAATTGGCATTTTGGGGCAGTTACATTTAGTAATGCATCTGGATGGAAAATGTATTATAATGGAGTTGAAGTATCATCTAACAACAATACTCAAGTTAATACTGGAAATGGCACAGTAAGAATTGCGGCTCATAGTGACGCTGCAAATCTTTTTGATGGCCATATACCAGTGGTTTTAATTTACAACAGAGCCATTACTTCAAGTGAAGTTGAGGAAAGTTATAACTTCTTCGCCGAGAGGTATGGTCTAACTCGCGTTGGAAACTCAGCTTCAGGAACTGCAACTTCAACCTCATTTGACGAGGGTTCAGCAGTAGGAACTGGAGTCGCTACACTCACTGCCACAGATACTGACACTACTAATTTTACTTTTTCTCTTGTAAATGGGAACGGAACTAACGATCAGCATAATTCATTATTTACAGTATCTGGGACTCAACTGCTTGTTGCAAGTTCAACTATATCCTATGATGTCACACCCCTATTGAATATAAATGTTCAGGTTTCCGATGGAGACAATAATAGTTTTACGAAAGCTCTTCAAGTTACAGTAAACAATCTTAATCGAGCTCCAACTGATATCGGTCTTACCTCTAATACAATTAGTGAAAATGCTTCTCCACCATCAGTTATTGGAACGCTATCATCTGTGGATTTAGATTCAAATGATACTAATACATTTACTCTTGCTTCAAGTGGAAATACCAGTGATGATGACAATGGAAGTTTTACCATTAGTGGAACAAGTTTGATATTAAACTCCTCACCCGATTATGAGACAAAGGCTAGTTATAATATTTACATCAATGTAAATGATGGAGCTAATAATTATGCTAAGGCCTTTACCGTAAGTGTTACTAATGTTAATGAGGCGCCTAGAGATTTAGAATTTGCTCCTAACCAAATTACAGAAAATGGACTATTAATTTATGTTGATGCAAATAATCCAAACTCTAGGGGAACAAATCAATGGACTGACCTTTCAGGGAATGGAAATCATGCTACTGTAACTGGAGGAGCTCTTGGGAATAATAATTATTACACTCTAGATGGGAATGACCATTTCAAATGGTCAACAGATGTGTTATCAGCAGGGTCCAATTTTACAATGCAGGTAAGATTAAAAACTACAAATAATAATTGGCATGGCTCGATGCCTCTATATAATACATTCGGGCCATCAGACAGGGGATTTTGGCATCATTTTCAGGCTAATGGTACTTTAGGGTCAACACTTGGTACTATGGGTACTGCTAATTCAAATGATGGAGTTGGCTTAGTACAAGATCAGTGGCAGTTGACAACCCTTACATATGACGGAAGTGCAATGAAATTGTATAAAAATGGGACTTTACAGTTCACCAAACAAGGAGCTTTATCCTGGAATTTAGGCAACTCAGGTGCTTCGGCTGGTAAATTAAATTATAGATCTAGCGGAACACAATACTTTTTTCACGGTCTAATTTCAAGTCAATTAATTTACAATAGGGCACTTACTCAGACAGAGATTGAAAATAATTATGATCTTCTAAATGGATCAGCCTCAACATCTACCTCAACTGCTTCATTTGATGAAGGCTCGGCAATTGGAACTGTGGTTGCAACACTTACTGCTACAGATACTGATACCACTAATCTAACTTACAGTCTTGCCACAGGTAATGGTACTACTGATCAACATAACTCTTTATTTACCGTATCAGGCACTCAACTCCTTGTTGCAAGTTCAACCATATCATATGATACAACAACATCTTTAAATGTAAACCTTAGAGTGTCTGATGGAGACAATGTGATTTCTAAAGCATTCCAAATTGCAGTTAATGACTTAAATCGAGCTCCAACTGATATCGGTCTTACCTCAAATACAATTACTGAGAATGCTTCTCCATCAACAGTAGTTGGAACATTATCATCGGTTGATTTAGATACTACCGACACCACTAGTTTTACTCTTGCAACAAGTGGAAATACGGATGATGATGACAATGGAAGTTTTACAATAAGTGGAACAAGTTTAATATTAAACTCCTCACCTGATTATGAAACAAAGGCTAGTTATAATATTTACATCAATGTAAATGATGGAGCTAATAACTATGCTAAGGCATTTACCGTAAGTGTTACAAATATTAATGAGGCGCCGACGGATCTTTCGTTTGAGGCCTCAGCTTCATTTATTGAATACCTAGTTGTTGGAGGTGGTGGAGCTGGAGGATATGGTAACTCTAACGAAGGAGGAGGCGGTGGTGGCGCTGGAGGTTATCTAACTGGGACCCTTAGTTCAACTTCGGGAATAACTTACACTATAACAGTAGGAGCCGGAGGAACAGGAGTTAATAGTACAAATAGTCCTGGAGGCACTGGAGGAAGTAGCTCTATTGCAGGGCAAGGAATAACTACTTTCACTGCACTTGGTGGTGGCGGCGGTGGAGGTTGTGGTACGTCAGGTGCAACAGGCGCATCTGGAGGTGGAGGTTCTGGATGTGGAACCGATAGACCAGGAGCTTCAGGAACNGCAGGTCAAGGTAATAGTGGAGGAANAGGTAGATGGATAAATAATTCACCCGGCCAAGGTAATGGTGGTGGTGGTGGTGGNGCATCTTCNGCTGGAGNTNGNGGTCAAGATAGGACCCGAGGAACTCTAGGTGGAGGTGGCGCAGGTACGTCCAATGGAATATCGGGCAGTTCAGTNANTTATGCTGCTGGAGGGGANGGTGGACCAGGNGGACCTAANCGAACTTTTGCTGCNTCGAATGAAACAGGTAATACCGGTAATGGNGGAGACGGTGGAACTAATCGTATTGGAGGTAATGGTGCAAAAGGGATTGTGATTATAAGATANCTAGGAAACCCAATAGCTACTGGTGGAACTATAANACAAAGTGGAGGNTATACCATCCACACCTTTACCCAAGNTNGNNACNACNNCNNTCGCCTTCCAAGGTGGATCAGGTTCATCCTCATCCACTTCCATAGATGAAGAGGTGTCAATTGGCACTGAGGCAGGTAAATTGACCGCAACAGACTCAGATACAACCAATCTAACTTTCAGTCTGGTATCAGGCAATGGTACTAATGATCAACACAACTCACTATTTACAGTTTCTGGTACTCAGTTAATAGTAGCTGGGAATATTGATTATGAGACCAACGCAACTTTGAACATTTACGTTCAAGTATCTGATGGTGAGAATACCTATCAAAAAGCAATGACCGTAACGGTAAATGACGTTAAGGAAACACCATCCATTAATGTTAGTGATATTATAAAAACATTCGGTGATGCTA
>NHFW02000007.1 GCA_002171295.2 Flavobacteriaceae bacterium TMED121 | reverse complement strand
CTCTTCTGAAGATTTTTAGAAGAGAGGCTATTGAGATTCCCATACTATATATAATGGGAGACCAAGATTATATGTTTTTACCCTCTGTAAGAAAAGTGGTTGAAATCCATCCTGCTTCAGATTTATTAGTAATTGAGGATTGTGGACACGTAGTCAACATAGAAAAACCTGATAAATTTAATATTGGAATGCTTGGATTTTTAAATGAATCCGGTAGTTAGGAGAAAACGACAGTTTTGTTTCCGTAAACCATTACTTTTCTATTGACATGTAACTTAAGAGCACGGAGTAGTACTATTCTCTCAAGATCTCTTCCTTTTTCGATGAAGTCAGCTATTGAATTAAGATGGGAAACTCTTGAAATATCTTGTTCAATAATTGGTCCGGCGTCTAACTCCTCTGTTACATAGTGACTGGTAGCTCCAATAATTTTAACCCCTCTATTAAATGCAGAATGATATGGTTTAGCCCCAGGAAAAGCTGGTAAAAATGAATGATGGATATTTATAATTTTTTGATTGAACTGGTTTATTAATTTTGATGACACAATTTGCATATATCTTGCTAATACAATAAAATCAACTTTATTTTCTTGAAGTAAAACCAATTGCATATTTTCAGCATCTGCCTTATTTTCTTTGGAAACAGGAATGTGATAAAATGGAATTTCAAAGCGTTTGGCAATAATTTCTAAATCCGAATGATTACTCAAAATAAAGGGAATTTCGGCGGCTAATTCTCCCGATTGTTGTTTTGCTAAGATATCGTAAAGACAATGATCGTATTTTGATACGAAAACTGCCATCCTAGGTTTTTGACCTTTTAAATAAAAATCACAATGCAAGGAAAAACTATTTCCAATTTCATCATTAAAATTCTTTTTGAATTTATTTAGATTAAATGAATCTCCAATGAAATCACACTCCACTCTCATAAAGAAAGCTCCATTGGGTCTATCCACATACTGATCTATATATGTAATATTTCCCTCTTTCTGATGTATAAAGTTTGTAACAGCAGCAATAATACCCTTTTGATCAGCACAATACATCAAGATCGTTATGTAATTCATTTAATAAATTTTATCAAAAATACTGAATCAGTGTGGGAGTGCAATATTTTAGTCTTTTTTATTACTTAATAAAAAAGCCCTCGGCGAACCGAAGGCTTTATGTAACTTAGAATATGGTTAATAATTATCCCTCGTTAGTTCTAAAATCAGCATATGCTTCCATGCCGTGTTCAGCTAGGTCAAGCCCATTTATTTCTTCTTCTTTGTCAACTCTTAGTCCAGTCGTGGCTTTTACGATAGTTAAAATTATAAAGGAACCCGCAACACAAAATGCCCCAACAATTCCAACACCAATAAGCTGCACAAGGAATTGGTCCAAGCCTGCTAATTGCCCAAAAATTCCAACTGCAAGAGTCCCCCATATGCCACAGATAAGATGAACTGCAACTGCACCTACTGGATCATCTAGTTTAAGTTTATCGATTAGTGCTATTCCGAGTACTACAACTATTCCAGCAATAGTACCTATAAGAATTGCATCTGTAGGACTCATTTGATCAGCACCTGCCGTAATCCCAACAAGCCCGCCGAGAACTCCATTCATGAACATTGTTAAATCAAAGTTTTTATACAATAAATTTGAGAAGAATGCGGCTGATACTCCACCAGCAGCCGCTGCCAGAGAAGTAGTAACTAGAGTCAATGATGTAAGTGTAGGATCAGCTGATAGGACTGAACCACCATTAAAGCCAAACCATCCTAACCAAAGTATAAATACCCCTGCAGAAGCAATCGGTAAGTTATGTCCCGGTAGCGCTTTAGGATTTCCATTACTATCAAATTTACCAATTCTTGCTCCTAAAAGAAAAATAGTAATTAGTGCACCCCATCCACCAACTGAGTGAACAAGAGTGGAGCCTGCAAAGTCATAGAATCCCCATGCATCAAGAAATCCGCCACCCCATTTCCAAGAGCCTACAATTGGGTACACAAGGCCTACGTAAAGAATTGAAAAAAGCATGAATCCACCAAGTTTTATTCTTTCAGCTACTGCACCAGATACAATTGTTGCAGCAGTAGCAGCGAACATTCCTTGAAATAAGAAATCAGTCCACCAAGTATATCCTCCATCAGCATATCCAAAACCCATTCCACCTTCAGGAGCAGTTATTCCAAATCCGGCGAATTTAAATATTCCCATCTCTCCATCTTCAAATCCAGGGTACATTAAATTAAATCCTCCCAAACAGTAGAGCAAAAGTCCTACTGTAATTACAAAAAAGTTTTTAAATAAAATATTGATTGTATTCTTTTGACGGGTAAGTCCAATCTCTAAAAAAGAGAAGCCTAAATGCATAAAGAACACCAATGCAGTACAGATCATCATCCATACATTATTTACTGTTAATATTGTAGTTTCCATGTTAATTAAGTTGTTTTTAGTTTAGTTTAATGATTCGTTTCCTTTTTCTCCAGTTCTGATTCTGTAGGCCTCTTCAACAGGTAAGACGAATATTTTTCCATCACCAACTTTATCAGTTGCAGCAGTTCCTGTTATTGCGTTTATAGTTGTTTCAACAAACTCATCAGAAACTACGATTGATATATATCTTCTTTGGATTTCAGAGGTACTATAGGATATACCACGATATACGTGGCCTTCTTTTTCATTACCTACACCGGTAACATCCCAATAGCTAAAGAAATTTACTTCGACATTATGAAGTGCTTTTTTTACATCATCAAATTTTGATTTTCTGATAATGGCTTCAATTTTTTTCATGCAATTGTTTTTTTATTATTAAATACTAAAATGATTTACAGAGCAAATTATATTATTTAGTAATCAATTTTTGATTAATACAATTGATTTTTATTGAATTAGATAGTTTGTATTTTTATGGAAAAATATTTATCATTTATATAATTTTTTAAAAGAAACATGATAAGATTCGTAATTTTGTATTCATCACCAAGATTTGTTATATAATTTTAACCAAAAAAAAACCGCCAAGTGAATTAAACACTTAGCGGTAGAAATTAAAAAATAATTTTAAATACTTTTTCTAAAAAAATTAGAAAGAATATATAGCAGCTACAATAAAGGCAGCTAAGCTGTCTGTAGGACCATCAGCATCTGTATAAAATTTATCAGATGCACTATCAATTCTAATTTCAGGTTTGAACATCATATTTCCAGAAGTAAAACTTCCTGTTAGAGTGAATGAAGTATTGTCTCCATCACCAAGAGCTCCCAATTGACCATTTTCAGTAAAAGATTCGAATCTTGCACCTATAGCAAAAGAATCTGAAAGGGTATATTGAGGATAAAGAGCAAATCCAGAAAATTCGATAGTATCGTCTTCATAATTCGTAGCATTAACCCCTAAGAAAAAGCTATCACCTAAATCAATCCCACCAGTGAAATCAATTTGAGTAGCATTAGCAGTTCCGCCAGTCAAAAGATTTATGTATTGACCATAAAGACCAAGCTGAGCACCAAACATGTAGTCATCGTCAGCAGGCATGGATTCTGTAGCATCTGTTGTATTTAAAACTCCTAACATTAATGATACATCATCAGAGAGGGCAATATCTGCCTTTAAACCTGTATGAGAAAAAGGCCCATAAGAGAACATGTATGATGTAGTGTAGTTAAAGTTTGCTGCTGGTGAGATAACTTCATAACCTAAAAAGGTGTTGAAATTACCCAAGGTAAGTGTAAAGCTATCGCTTAAGTTATAATAGATATACAATTGGTTGACAATTGGAGTTGATCCAACAGTCGAACCAAATACAGCATCATTTCCTCTTGGACCGTAAACAAAATCGGCAACAAAACCAGATTTTTCGCCGTCGTAAGACATAATAACATTAGCCATACCTAGGGCAAATCCATTTAAGTTACCAAAAGATGTTCCTGGAGCGTACTCACTACTTCTGTAGTAAGTATCTACTGTACCTGCAACTGAGAAAGTTGGAGCCGGCTCTTCTTCTTGTGCATATGTTGATACTGAAAGTAGAGCAACTGCTGCAATTAAAATACTTTTGTTTAATAGTTTCATAATAAAATGTTTAATAAAGTTTATAATTATTTATTTAGTGTTTTGTTTTACCCAAGCTTCGAAACCACCGCCTTCGAATCCACCGATACCATGTTCGGATTCATCAAGNCCTTTGATTTCAACTTCTTCTGATACTCTAAGTCCAATAGTTGATTTTAATATACCAAACCCAACAAGTGCAGTAGCAGTAGCCCATACACCATAAGCAAGGACACCTATTGCTTGAATTCCGAATTGACTAGCGCCACCACCGTTAAATAAACCGATACCAGCATCACCGTCAACACCCCAAAGTCCAATTACTAATGTACCCCATGCACCGACTACTCCGTGAGCAGATGCAGCACCTACTGCGTCATCAATTTTCAAGACTTTGTCTATAAATTCAATTGAGAAAACAACGATTATACCTCCTATTAGACCAGCAAGAAAACCTCCGCCGAAAGTCATATTACCACAACCTGCGGTAATNGCAACTAAACCAGCAATAGCTCCATTTAGTGTCATCCCCAAGTTAGGTTTTCCGTCTTTGATCCATGTAGTTGCCATCGCACCAACCGCTCCTGCAGCAGCAGCGAGGTTAGTAACCATTACAACTGCAGATGCAGCCGCAGAGTCATCACCACCCCATGCGAGTTGAGAGCCTCCGTTGAAACCAAACCATCCTAACCACAGGATAAATACACCAAGGGCTCCTAATAATAGGTTGTGACCTGGAATAACGTTTGATTTTCCATCAACATATTTTCCTAGACGTGGTCCAACCATCCAGGCACCTACAAGCGCTGCCCAGCCTCCCACTGAGTGAACAATGGAGGAACCAGCAAAGTCGATGAAGCCAAGATTGGCTAACCAACCGTCACCATTCCATTGCCAACCCCCAGAAATAGGATAAACAATAGCAGTTAAAAAGATAGTAAATAGTACATAAGTCGTATATTTTGTTCTACCTGCAATAGCACCTGATACAATGGTAGCTGCAGTTGCGCAAAATACGGTTTGGAAAAATACATCATGGGGACCATCTCCTGGATTAAAGAAAATGTCAGATGTAGCTATCCAACCGTTTGATGCTCCGTACATAAGACCGTAGCCAATCGCCCAATAGGAGATTGTTCCCACGGATATATCTAAAATGTTTTTCATGGCAATGTTTACCGCGTTTTTTGAACGCGTGAAACCAGATTCTACAAGTGTGAATCCTGCTTGCATAAAGAACACTAAGATACCTGAAAGGAGTATCCATAGCATTGTAAAGTCATCATTAACTTCNACAGTGCTTACTGAATTAATTAGTGTAAGATTTAACATAATAATTTATTTATGATTTTATGATTCTGCCCAAAATTATGTAAAAGGTTACCCCAAGTTTGAGATAATTAGGGGTCAAAAGTTAACTTTTATGATTTTAAAAAACTAGTCCCATAAATAATAAGGGTATAATAATTTTGATACATAAAAATTAAGAAATATTCAAAAAACTAGTAAAAGTGCTTATGAATAATCATTCCAAGATAAACCATCATTATTCCAAAAATGANTGAAATTAAGGTATAGATTAGAAAAGTTAAATGATCTCCCGATTTAAGTAAATTTAAATTTTCATATGCATAAGTTGAAAAGGTGGTAAAACCACCGCAAACTCCAATAGTAGCAAATAACACTATATCGGATTGGTCATTTGAAAAAACTCTAAGGAAGTAGCTAGAGAGTATGCCTATCATAAAACAGCCTAGGAGGTTCGAACTAAATGTGCTCCAAGGAAACCCATCTCCACTGTATGGAATTAGCTTGGAAATCAAATATCTAAATACTGTGCCAATACCTCCTCCTATAAAAACTATAATTAGCTGTTTCATTTGTGGGGATTATGCATTTTGGGTAAAATATTTAATTAAATAAAGTCCAATAAGTGACATCACAAATATTAATAGGATTTTTAAACTCCCTTTGTAATGTACTTTATGACTTCTTATATCTTTTCTGTATGAGTATACAATTATACCTAAAAAAGTAATTAAGAAAAAAACGGCAAACAGGAGCTGTCCTTGGGTAAACATTGCTAATTTTTGACTAATTTAGAAAAATATCTACCATCTTTTTAAACTAAATATATAATTATTAATGATAAATAAAGAATTAGAATCTGTAGCAGAATTTCATAATTCATTTGGAATAGATTNAAAGGAAGTTCCCACGGTTAAAATATCTAAGGAAACCATAATGTTGAGATACAATTTAATGAAAGAGGAAAATGAAGAGTATTTTGAAGCAGCNAACAATAAAGATATGATTGAAGTAGCAGATGCACTTGGTGATATGTTATATATTTTGTGTGGAACTATTTTATCACATGGCATGCAATACAAAATTTCAGAAGTTTTTGAAGAAATTCAGCGAAGTAACATGAGCAAACTTGGTAAAGATGGAAAACCTATTTATAGAGAGGACGGAAAGGTTTTAAAAGGTCCAAGCTATTTTAAGCCAGATATAAAATCTATTTTAGAAAAAAGTTAAACAACAGCATGTCGCCAATTGTACGGATCTTCACTTAAGTTGTACTGAATTGAAGTTATTTTTTCCTTAAGTATAGTAGCGAGGGAGTTATTTATTTTTGGAAGCTCAAATTTTTTCCCCCTGTATCCGAAGCTTTTAATTGGACTAACTACCACTGCAGTTCCACTCCCAAACATCTCCNCAAGAGATTTATTTTCAGCAGCTTTTATTATCTCAGATACACTTACAGGACGGACTTCAACATCGATTCCCAAATCATTCGCAATCTGAATGACGCTCTTTCGGGTAATTCCGTCAAGAATTCGGTCATTGGTCGGGGCAGTAATCAACTTATCATTAATTTTAAAAAAGATATTCATTGTTCCAGCCTCCTCTAAATAGTTGTGAGATTTTGCATCAGTCCAAATGATTTGCTGATAACCTTTTTTTTGAGCCAGTGCTGTAGGATAAAATTGAGCAGCATAATTTCCCGCTGCTTTTGCAAAACCTACTCCTCCGTCCGCTGCACGGCTAAAATTCTCTTCAATTAATATATTAACTTCTCCTCCGTAATATGATTTTACGGGACAACAAATTATAAGAAAAGTATATTCTACAGATGGAGAAGCTTGAACACCTGCCTGACTTGCAAATACAAAGGGTCTAACATAAAGGGAGTTTCCAATACCTGTTTGAATCCAATCAGCATCAATTTTTAGCAATTCGTTTAAGCCATTAAAAAAAAATGGCTCAGGAAACTTAGGGATTTGTAGTCGTTCAGAAGACCGATTAATTCGATTGAAGTTTTCTAAAGGTCGAAAAAGCCATATTTTATTTTGATCGTCTTTATAAGCTTTCATACCTTCAAATACTGCTTGACCATAGTGAAAAACACTAGTCGAAGGTTCAAAAGAGATAGACTGGTAAGGAATTATCTGAGGTTCTTGCCAGGAATTACTTTTATATTTACATATAAACATGTGATCGGTAAANACAGTACCAAAGGATAAATTTTCCAAATCCACATTTGGTAATTTTGATGCAATNGCTTTTTCAATTTTCATGTTTTGCAACTAAATCTATTCACAAAATTACTTTTTTAGATTGAAAAATTTCCAATGTTTCATACTTTTTAAGTAAAACCTAAATTATTTTTAAATAGCCTACAATTAATATAGTTTCCAATCATTCAGAAATAGTTTTATTTTTAAAATATTTTATTTAGAAGATGAAAAAAAAATTTTTTAAAACTAAAGATGGGTCCCCTTCNTTAATAATTGATGAGCTTAACGAGACATATCATTCAAGGCACGGTGCACTAACTGAGTCTTTGCATGTATATATTGAAAAAGGTCTCAATTCTTGGATAGAAAGAAATAAAAAAACAGAGGTTAATATTTTTGAAATGGGAATGGGAACTGGTCTTAACGCCTATTTAGCTTATTGTTTTTGTATTAAAAATAAAATTAAGCTTTATTATTACTCTGTAGAGAAGTTTCCACTTTCAATAGAGGAAATCAANGCATTAGGTATGGAAAAATATTTACCATATCCCGAATTTCATAATTTTTTCGAATGGTTACATTCATCAGATTGGAATATTAAAAATTTTTATAAAAANTTTTTTTTTCAAAAGAGTAGTTCGGACTTCTTTGATTCAATAATAACCGAAAAATACGATATTATCTTTTATGATGCCTTTGGCTATAATGCTCAACCTGAAATGTGGGGGGAAAAAGCTCTCAAGATTTGTTATAGAATTCTTAAAACGGGAGGATATTGGATTAGTTACTGTTCAAAAGGATCTGTTAGACGATATCTAGAAAAAATAGGATTTGAGGTTGATAGGCTAGATGGTCCTCCNGGAAAACGAGAAATATTAAGAGCAATCAAGCGTGTTTAACGTATTTTTGAAAAAAATTCAAAATGAAATTATTAATTACGGGCGCTACCGGATTGATTGGTTCAAGTATCGTAGAACANGCTCTAAATAATAAAATTGAGGTTCATTATCTAACAACTCGTAAAAACAAGCTCAATACTATTTTAGGAGCAATGGGGTTTTTATGGAATCCAAGCATACAGGAAATCGATAATCAATGTTTTGAAGGAGTAGATACCATTATCCATTTGGCTGGTTCAAGTATCTCTAAGAAATGGACACCTGAAAATAAAAAAGAAATTTTTGATAGTAGGATTAATTCCACTCAGGTCTTGAAAAAAGGGATAGAAGAAAGTAGAAAGGGAAAGATTAAAACGATCATTTGTGCTTCAGCGATTGGTATTTACCCTTATAGCTTTGACGAAACCTTCACTGAAAAAAATAAAATTTTTCAAGAAAACTATCTTCAAGAAATTGTGATTGCTTGGGAAAAAGAGTCCATAAAACTTTACTCCTTATCAGCTAATTTTTCAATTATTAGAATTGGTTTGGTTTTGTCAGCTCATGGTGGCTTATTGGCCAAGTTGGCCTTACCGGTTAAACTTATGGCTGGAGCATCCTTTGGATCTGGGAGGCAATGGCAAAGTTGGATACATATATCCGACCTGACCCTTTTGATTTTCGAATGCGCGAAGAATAGTTGGAAAGGTATTTTTAACGCTGTTTCTCCNAATCCAGTTTCACAGCGAGAACTTATTAAAGGTTTGGGAAAGGTTCTAAACCGCCCTGTATTTTTACCCAATATCCCTTCTTTTATTATGAAGATTTTTTTAGGTAAGCGTTCAATATTGGTACTGGGTAGTCAAAAAATAAGTTCCAAGTTGATTTTGGAAAAAGGATTTTCTTTTCATTTTCCAACACTTGAAAGTGCATTGGAAGATATTTACAATAAAAAAAGATGACATTTTGACAAAATTGATCATTTGGCAGTAATTTTGACTAATTTATTTTTAAAAATAGAATGGCACAAAAGCAAAAAAAATCACTAAGCTCCAAAAAGAAAGCTCCAACAATTAAGAAAACATCAAAACTTGATCAATCTAAGTTGATGGGTGAGTTGAAGGAGACTTTAGAGCAAGAAAAAGATAAGTATTTGAGGCTATTTGCAGAGTTTGAGAATTTTAAGAAACGNACCTCCAAGGAGCGTATCGATCTATTCAAAACGGCCGGTCAGGAAGTAATAAGTTCTTTATTGCCTCTTTTGGATGATTTTGATCGTGCTAGTTCTCAGGTNCCCAAAGATGACAATGAAAAAGATATTGAAGGGTTTATTTTGATTAAAAATAAATTTGGCGACATTATGAAAACTAATGGGTTAGAGGAAACCGAAACCCAAATAGGAGATGATTTTGATGCTGAGATCCATGAAGCCATTACCCAAATTCCAGCTGATGATGATACTCAGAAGGGAAAAATAATTGACATTATAGAAAAAGGTTATAGGTTGGGAGAAAAAATAATTAGATACCCNAAGGTGGTCGTAGGACAATAATAGACATGAAAGAAGATTTTTATGATATTTTAGGCGTATCCAAGGGTGCCTCTAGCAATGAAATTAAAAAAGCTTATCGAAAAAAAGCAATTGAATTTCATCCTGATAAGAATCCTGGAGATAAGGCAGCTGAGGTAAATTTTAAGAAAGCTGCTGAAGCTTATGAAGTTTTAAGCGATCCACAAAAAAAGACNCAATATGACCAATATGGACATGCTGCNTTTGAATCNGGTGGATTTGGTGGTGGTGGAATGAATATGGANGACATATTCAGCCAATTTGGAGATGTTTTTGGAAGTGCTTTTGGAGGAAATTTCGGAGGTTTTAGTGGTGGTTTTGGACAAGGCCAAGCAAGGGGTAAGGGCAGNAATTTAAGAATTAGAGTTNGGCTTTCACTAGAAGAAATTGTCAATGGAGTGGATAAAAAAATTAAAGTAAAGCGAAAAGTTCAAGCTTCAGGTGTCACTTATTCTACATGTTCAACCTGTAAAGGAACAGGCCAGGTTATGCGAGTTACCAATACCATTTTGGGCAGGATGCAAAGTTCTTCGCCTTGCCCTGCTTGTAATAGTTCTGGTCAAACTCTTTCTAACCGTCCATCTGGAAGTGACTCCAATGGTATGATAGAAAATGAAGAAACTGTATCTATTAAGATACCTGCCGGTGTTGAGGAGGGAATGCAACTCAAAGTTACTGGCAAAGGAAATGAAGCTACAGGAAACGGAATTTCAGGCGATCTACTAGTTTTAATTGAGGAAAAACCTCACAACCATTTTGTCAGAGAAGGGAATCATCTCCATTTTGATTTATACATCAGTATTTCGGAGGCAGTCCTAGGAGTTTCCAGAGAAATTAATCTTTTAGAAGGAAAAGTTCGTATTAAGTTAGAGTCGGGAATTCAATCCGGCAAAACACTTAGATTGAGGGGAAAGGGTGTTGGCGATCTCAATGGGTATGGCAAAGGTGATTTATTAGTTCATATAAATGTTTGGACTCCCAAAAAGTTAAATAAAGAACAGAAGCAGTTTTTTCAAAAAATGANAGAGGACGATAACTTTAAACCGGCTCCAAGCAACTCTGATAAGTCNTTTTTTGAGAAGGTTAAGGATATGTTTTCATAGTTAAGAATTTTATAAATAACTATATTTTTAAATAACATATAATCCTAGTGTTATTTCTTTTATTGTACCAATTATTCCCATCCTTAAATACAAAGNTGGGTTTTGTTTTTAATATTATCTTAGTAACATATTTATGTGATGAGAGAAATAATAAATTTTTTTAATTATGAAATGCACCTTGGCAGTGAAATTGTGATCACTCCCAAAGTAATTTTAATTATTTTCTCTGTTTTTTTTACGACCTATTTATTTTTAAAATTTTTCAAGAAAATCGCACTTAGAGCACTCAATAATGAAACTCGTTCTAAGTTTCGGAGCATATTTACATTTCTTAACTATTCAATTTATTTAATTGTTATTTTGATTACTCTGGATACTGTTGGGGTTAATGTAACCGCAATTTTTGCAGCATCAGCAGCCTTATTGGTTGGGATCGGTTTGGCCCTTCAAACCTTAATTCAGGATGTTATTTCAGGAGTGTTTATTCTGGCAGATCAAACTGTCCATGTCGGTGATATAATTCAGGTGGATGGCCAGATTGGAAAAGTTGAAAATATTATGTTAAGAACAACAAGAGCGGTTACGAGGGACAACAAAGTATTAATCATTCCTAATCACAAATTCCTTACATCTATTCTTTACAATTGGACCGAAAATGGAACACTTACAAGAGAATCTATTTCACTAGGGGTATCTTATGATACAAATATAAATTTGTTAAAAAATGAAGTAATTAAACTTGCAAATGACCATTCAAAGATTTTAAAACATCCTGAGCCAATCTTATTATTCGATGATTATGGAGATAGTGCATTAATGTTTCAACTTTTTTTCTCTATGAATAAAAGTTTTGAGGCCAATTTTGTCAAAAGTGATCTACGTTACAAAATATTCGAAAAATTAAAAGAACTAGGTATCGAAATTCCTTTTCCTCAGCGAGTTGTTACACATAAAAATAATCCCTCTAAGGTTAAAAAATGAAAAAAATACTTTTGATTGAGGACGAGGAGCCTATTAGACGAGTTTTATCAAAAATTTTGACTGAGGAAAACAAAGGCTATCAGATTATNGAAAGTGAAGATGGAAAAGACGGCTTTCTAAAATTGACAAAAGAAGATTATGATTTNGTTTTGTGTGATATTAAAATGCCTAAAATGGATGGAGTAGAAGTATTGCAAAAGGTAAGAGAGAATGGGGTTAATATTCCTTTTATAATGCTTACTGGGCATGGAAATATATCTACTGCAGTAGAGGCCATGAAAGCTGGTGCTTATGATTTTATTTCTAAACCCCCTGACCTAAANCGTTTGCTTACTGCCGTTAGAAATGCATTAGAGACTAAAAATCTGGTTGCAGAAAATATCAAACTTAAGAAGAGAATTGCCAAAAAATATAAGATTATAGGTGAATCAGAAGCTATTGATCAAATACATATTATGATCGACAAAGTTGCACCTACTGACGCAAGGGTATTAATTACAGGAAAAAATGGTACAGGAAAAGAACTGGTAGCTCATCACTTACATCAAAAGAGTAAACGTTCAGGTGCCTCATTTGTTGAGGTTAACTGTGCGGCTATTCCTTCTGAACTTATTGAAAGTGAACTTTTTGGCCATATGAAAGGAGCATTTACTTCTGCGATTAAAGATCGACCTGGAAAGTTTGAAATTGCTAATGGTGGAACTCTTTTTCTTGATGAGGTTGCTGATATGAGTCTTGCAGCTCAAGCCAAGGTATTAAGGGCTCTTCAAGAAAATAAGATTAATCGCGTAGGTAGTGAAAAAGAGATTAAAGTTAATGTTAGAGTTATTNCAGCAACGAATAAGGATTTATCGAGGGAAATAGATAACGGAAAATTTAGAGAAGATCTATATCATCGATTGGCTGTAATACTTATAAAAGTTCCACCTTTGAGTGATAGAAAAACTGATATTCCTCTGTTAGTTGAATATTTTTCAGAAAGCCTTGCAGCTGATCAAGGTGTCGATCAGAAACCTTTTTCTAAAGATGCTTTACAAAAATTGATGGATTATCCATGGACAGGTAATATAAGAGAGTTAAGAAATGTGGTTGAACGATTAATGATTCTTGGTTGTAATCCTATTACCATTAATGATATAGAGCAATTTGCCTCAAAATCAAAATAATTAATATGCATAAAAGGCTANTAATATTAAGTCTTATTTTTTTTCAATTCATAGGTGCTCAACAGATTCCTTCTGTAGAGCATAGGATAAGAGATCTATATGTAAAGTCGTTAACTAAAGGTAAAAGTTATTTATGGTTAGAGCATATAAGTAAAAATATAGGTGGACGGTTATCGGGTTCCTTAAATGCTCAGAGAGCAATTGATTGGGTAAAAGATGAATTGAACGATATCGACTATTTAGACTCTGTTTGGTTGCAGCCAATTATGGTGCCAAAGTGGGTTCGTGGTACATTTGAATATGCTAATATTGAATCCAGCCCTGGAAATACTATAAACGTCAATGTATGTTCTCTTGGTGGATCAATTGCGACANCTACTGGTGGAATTAGAGCCAATGTAGTTGAGGTTAAAAGCATTAAGGAATTAGATTCCCTTGGGGAGAAGAATATAAAAGGNAAAATCGTTTTTTTTAACCGACCTATGCAACCAGGCTTGGTCAATACTTTTAAAGCGTATGAAGGAGTGCGACTCCTACGCTACCATGGAGNGGCTAATGCGGCTAGGTATGGCGCAGTTGCAGTTCTAGTTAGATCGATGAATCTTCGTTTAGATGATTATCCGCATACAGGGGTTATGANCTATGGATCTTTACCAATTAGCAAAAGGATTCCTGCTGCTTCAATTAGCACTAATGATAGCGAACTCCTAAGCTCAATGATTTCNTTAAACCCTAACCTTCGTTTTTTTTTAAGACAGGATTGTAAAAATTACCCTGAAGTTAAATCCTACAATGTTATTGGACAAATTAAAGGGACTGAGTTTCCTGATAAAATTATTTTAGTTGGAGCACATTTGGACTCATGGGATTTAGGAGATGGTGCACATGATAATGGTGCTGGAGTGGTTCAATCCATGGAGGTTCTCCGACTATTAAATATTATAAACTATCAACCTAAAAATACTTTAAGAATAGTTTTGTTCATGAATGAGATAAATGGGGGTCATGGTGCAAAAGCTTATTCTGAGAGTGCTTCAAAAAAGAGAGAAAAACATCTTATCGCTTTGGAGTCTGACTCTGGCGCCTTTACTCCTAGGGGTTTTGTTTTTGACACCAATGATGAATTTTTTGAAAGAATTTTAAAATGGAAACCATATTTTGAACCATACTTNATACACTTTTTTANAAGAGTCGATGTTGGNGAAGATTTAAGGTTTCTTTTTAAAGACGCCCAAGTATTATCAGGTTTAAAAACTGATTCACAACGTTATTTCATTCATCATCATTCCGAAATGGATACTTTTGAAACAATNAATAAGAGAGAACTTGAATTAGGAGCTGCTACTATGGCGTCATTAATATTTTTGACAGATTATATTGGATTGGAGTAGTTATTTTTTCAAATTCAAAAAAAATTAATGATCTTAAGTAGATACACCAAAGAGTTTAANTATAATATAAAATTAGCCTATCCAGTTGTAATTGGTATGCTTGGGCATACAATAGTTCAGTTGATTGATAATATTATGGTTGGTCAACTAGGCCCGACTGAGCTCGCTGCCGTCTCGCTCGGCAATAGCTTTGTGTTTATAGCAATGTCNTTAGGTATTGGTTTTTCTACTGCAATTACTCCTTTAATTTCAGAATCTTTCGGTGCTAAAGACCATAAAAAGGTCAGACAAGTATATGTCCATGGATTATTTTTATGTCTATCATTTGGAATCTTTTTGTCAGTTTNGGTTTTACTCTCACAGCCTATTTTATTAAAAATGGGACAGCCAGTTGAAGTTGTAAAATTGGCAAAACCTTACCTTTTTTGGGTAGCAATCTCTTTAATACCTCTTGTTGGATTTCAAGGATTTAGACAGTTTTCTGAAGGTCTTTTTCAAACCCGATTGGCCATGTATGCTACTATTGTAGGTAATGTTATAAATATTATTTTGAACTATCTATTAATCTTTGGTTTATTCGGTTTTCCAGAAATGGGTGTCGAAGGCGCTGCAATAGGAACTTTAATTTCCCGTTTTGNAATGCTGTTTTNTATAGGTTATATTATAAACAGCAATCAGCATTTTAAAAGATATCATCGAAATTTATTTCGAGTGAAATTATCTCGTAGAATTTTTAAAAAAATTATTGATCTTGGTTTCCCCTCTGCGCTTCAAATGTTTTTTGAAGTTACTTTTTTTACTTCAGCTATTTGGATGTCAGGATTACTTGGTGAAAACGCACAAGCTGCCAACCAAATTGCCTTTAATTTATCATCTATGACTTATATGGTTGCCATCGGAATTGGAGTAACATCAATGATAAGAATAGGTAACGAAAAAGGCAAAGGAGATTTTTATAATCTGAGAAGGATAGCCATTTCTAACTTTTTACTTATTTTTTTATTAGACTTTTTTTTCTGTCTTTTATTTATATTGGCTCATGATTTTCTTCCTTGGATGTATTTTGATAGTTCTGATTCGGTAATTTCTTCTGAGGTTCGTGAAGTGATTGGATTAGCTGCGGACTTAATTTTGATTGCTGCATTTTTTCAAATTGCTGACGGAGTGCAAGCGGTCGTTTTAGCTACCTTAAGGGGGATGCAGGATGTTTGGTTACCTGCTTTTCTTATTTTTTTAGCCTATGGAGCTATTGGCTTTCCAATTAGTTATCATTTGGCATTAAATACTGATTGGGAAATTAATGGTATTTGGATAGGACTTTTAACTGGACTTTCAGTTTCAGCCCTATTTTTGATTGCTAGATTTCAGTATATTACAAAAAAAATAATCACTTAAAAATAAAGCATAATATATGGATTTACCCAAGTTCCTAATTGCTGATAGTTCAGAGCTTGAAGATATTATTTTTGTAATTCACACTGCTTATCCTCGATTTTTAATTAATGTAACCAATGATGAGATTCATTGGATGGAGGAATTTGAAAAAGAAGATCGTGAGGAATTAGAAACCCAAATTACTCAACTTATAGAGGATGCTCTTTACTTCTACGATAAGGAAATTAAAAATTTTGAATCCTAGATGGAAGAGATTATCTCTTTAGATCATCAATTGTTCCTATTTCTCAATGGCATGGGCTCACCCTCTTTCGATCTGTTCTGGATTTTCATAACTGACAAGGCGGTAAATATTTGTGTATATCTTTTGTTAATCACTTACTTTCTTAAAAAAACCAACTTAAAATCCTTTTTGATGCTCGTGGTTCTTACAGCATTATTAGTTTTAATCACAGATCAAGTTACAAATCTTTTTAAGGATGGTTTTCAGCGTTTACGACCCTGCTATGAACCTAGTCTAGATGGTTTGGTGAGATTAGTCAAATCAAATTGTGGTGGTAGTTTCGGTTATTTTTCTGGACATGCCTCTAATTCGTTTGCTCTTGCTGTTTTCTTTTCATTAATTTTAAAAAATCGATTTACAAAAATCCCTATAATTTTAATTGGTTTGTCTAGTACAGTCGCTTACAGTAGAGTTTACATAGGTGTTCACTATCCATTAGATGTAATATCAGGAATTCTTTTTGGGGTATTAGTAGGTTATATTTTTTACCTGATATGGGTAAAAATAACACCAGGAAAAATCTATTGATATATTAGTGCTGTTATTTTAATAGTTTTAACGACTTTGCTTTAAATTTTTCAAACCTAGGCTTGGATATATTTAAAATATAAAGGTCATTAGGATTTTTTACTTCATAATCCTGATGGTATTCTTCAGCGTAGTAAAACTTTTTTAGTGGCTTTACCTCTGTAACGATCTTTTTGGCAAATACCCTTTCCGATTTTAATTTACTTATATAATCGACAATGATCTTTTTTTCCTCTTCGTTTTTATAAAAGGCAACGGAACGGTATTGTGTTCCTCTATCAGGACCTTGTTGATTAAGCATCGTGGGATCATGGGAATCAAAAAACACCTTCAAGAGGGTTTTAAAACTAATTATATTAGGGTCGTAAATGATTTCAACAGTTTCAGCGTGACCTGTTCTTCCTGTGGTAATCTGATAGTAATTAGGGTTTTTGGTAATCCCCCCTGCATATCCTGAGAAAGCCTCCTCAACACCCTCTAAGCTCTCGTAGATATATTCTACACACCAAAAACATCCGGATGCAAAATAAGCTTTAGACATTCCCTGGTAATTTTCAATTGGTTCCCAAACTGGATTTGCTCTATTTTNAAGTTGAGGGGNACTCAGGTTACANTGGTANATTAATAATAACCATAAAANTATGTGCATGGATTCATTTTTTAAAATTAATCTAGTTTACCCGCCTGTCTATTTCCAGAACCTTCAATTCCATATAGTTTATCTCCTAGTTCTTTTCTCATATTATCAGCAAGTGACTTTATTTTTTTAACAATATCTGGATGTTGATCTGCAACATCTAATGTCTCGCTAATATCTGTTGTCAAATCATACAATTCAATTTTTTTTACTTTGTTATCATGATTATATTCAATTTTATTACCATCCTGACCCCCCATTCTTCCGTTTAGTGATCGGTAAGTATGTGGGAAATAAAGTTTCCATTTATTGTATCGAACACCATGCATTTCATTCTTTTTGTAATAAAAAAAGTAGGCATCATGTGGACTCTTATCTGTCTCACCNTTCCAAATACTCCAAACACTCTTACCATCTATTTTTTTCTCTGGTAATTTACTATTGGTNATTTCAGCAATAGTCGGTAAAATATCAATAGCCATTATTGGAGTATCAATAGCCCTTCCAGGACTTATTTTTTTTGGATAATAAACCACCGTAGGCTCTCTTTGACCACCTTCCCAAGCAGTACCTTTGCCCTCTCGTAGTGGCAATGCACTGCCAGCATGATTTCCAAAACTTAACCATGGCCCATTATCACTAGTGAAAATGAATAGTGTATTTTCTTCTAGTTGGTGCTCTTTTAGTTTTCCCATTATTTGCCCTACCGACCAATCAATTTCCATTATTACATCTCCATATAATCCCTGTTCACTTTTCCCTTTAAACTTTTCTGAAGCTGCAATAGGCGTATGAGGCATAGGGTGTGGAACGTATAAGAAAAAAGGATTTTCTTTATTTCTATCTATAAAATCAACAGCGGCCTCAGTTATTTCTGTTGTTAATTGAGCTTGGTCCTCTAGGGTTCGAATTTCTTTAATTACCTCAAAATTTTTTAAAAAAGGTAATTGAGGGTATCTTTTAGCTAGTTTATGATCCGATGGGACTTGATTACCGTCATAATCCACAGGCCACATGTCATTAGAGTATGGGATACCCATAAATTCGTCAAAACCATGATTATTAGGTAAAAATTTTCTGTGATGACCTAAATGCCATTTTCCAAAGATCCCAGTACTATATCCAATTGCCTTAAGCATTTCAGCTATGGTAGTTTCCCCTGAGTTAATACCGTGATTTGACCTTGGGGATAAAGCACCAGATATTCCAATCCTATTTGGATAACACCCTGTTAAAAGCCCTGCCCTTGAAGCAGAACAAACTGCTTGAGCAGAGTAATAACTAGTAAGGCGAATTCCTTCTTTTGCCATTTGATCCAAATTGGGCGTGTGGATATTTGGAGAACCGAAACAGCTTAAATCTTGATAACCTTGATCATCAGTAAATACAATCACAACATTTGGAGGCCTTTCAGTTTCTTTTTTTTCCTCATTATTACAAGAGAACATCAAAAAAATATAAAGAGAAATTAAAAGGTTTTTCATGATTATTTTTTTTAAAATTACAAATTTAGTTTCACTAGCTTTCATGTAAGCTATTAATAAAGCTAAGCATTGATTTACAAAAGTGTTGCCAATTATAATTTTTAAAAGTTTGGCTTAAATTTTTTTGATAGAACAAGAGGTTATTATTTTGAAGGATTTCATATAAATTATTAGCTATNTTTTCTGGAGCTTTTTCTGTTACAACACCTGTTCCATCTTTTTCAATAGGTGCTTTTAATCCNGGTAGGTTAGAAACTANAANTGGAGTTTGGTAATAATAGGCTAGAGGAGTNACGCCNCTTTGAGTNGCGCTTCTNTAGGTCTGAGCGACTACATCAGCTGCGCAAATTACGTCTCTTGTAAGTTCCCTATCTGCATAATTAAAATCACAGATAATACGATCCTCTAATTTTAGTTGATGAATTAAATTGACATATTTTTCTTTTTTTTCATAAGGCTCTCCAACAATTGCTAGTAGGGTTTTGGATGATTTTAATGGTGATTTTGAAAAAGCNTCAATCAATAAATCCAAACCCTTNTATTTTCTAATTAGACCAAAAAACAAAACAATATTTTTCTCCTTTGACCAACCTAATTTTTTNCTNGCNTNTGCTTTTGATATAATTTTTGGGAGGTCATCAGCAATGGGGTGAAAGCCAGACCAAATTGGAGTTTTGGAATTGTCTTCCATGATTTCCTTAGCAACCGCATTGGAGAGGGTGACAAAAGCATCCATTGTTTTTCCGAATAAATGATTCATAGTCTTATCCCATGGCTTTTTATCATGAGGAATCCAGTTATCAACTAGGGCTATCTTTTTTATTTTTGAAGAAAGTCTTTTTGCTATNCATATCCAACACGGGGCAAGAAACGGAGTCCAATAACGAAATAAAACTATGTCGGGATCATAATGATTGATTTCATTTGAGATCTTAATCCAATTAATAGGGTTAATGCTATGAATTTTTCTTTTAATATCAATTCCTTTTGGCATTGGAACAGAGCTGTATTGGGTTTTACCTGGGAAAAGTAATTTAGGNTACTGATATTTGAAAGTATAGACCAAAACTTCATGTCCAAGTCTTGATAGGTTTTGAGCTAAATAATTCTGAGTGTCTGCAATTCCACCGCGATATGGGTAAGCGGGACCTAACAAGAGCACCTTTTTTTTAACCCTCATTAACTAATTTAATTTTCAATCTCTTGTCGATAATAGAACAACTCAAAAGACTTAAACTAAAATAGGCTAATCCAAAATAAAATAACCAAGGCATTGTGCTTAAATAAAACACATTTTGTGAAGGAATGATAAAAAATAATAGACCTATAAGATTTCGAACCAATTCAAAGTTAAAGGCCCAACTTTGTTGATCCATGACAGATGTATAACCAAATATGCTTAGCATTATAACTCCACCAAAAAGTAAAGCTTGNAAANTTCCAAAAGAGGGATAGTTTGCTAAAAAAAGTAACAGCATAAAGGTAGTCCCTAGCCATTGAAACATAGCCCATCCTTTAATTGAGTTTCCTGATTCTGGATTATACTTCTCCACTTCATTTATTGAGGTAATAATATTTCGAGGAAATCTTTTTTTCACATCTTCAGGGCGATAACCTGTAGGCTGCCACCATAGGGTCAATTTTTCTCTTATGGAACGTGTATGCCAAGCGTCAAAAATTAAACCCCAAAGGTGCTGGAAATTGATAAGTAATGGGTTCCACGTTCTTACTGGTTTAAGTACACCGTATACTGGGGGTTCATCCTCTAGCTCCTCCTGAAATGTTCCAAAGCATCGATCCCATACACAAAAAATAGGAGCGAGATTTTTATCGATATAAATTGGATTTATGGCATGATGAACGCGATGTTGGGATGGAGTAACTAAAAAATATTCAAGGATTCCTAATTTGCCTATATGTTGTGTATGATACCAAAATTGTCCAAATAAATGTAGTGGAGCCAAAAGGGTAATTACATCTGTTGGTACACCTAGGACTGCGGCAGGAATTAAAAATAATGCAGTATAGCCTAATAGATCTGAAAAACTTTGTCGCAGGGCACAAGCCAAGTTAAACTCCTCGCTACTATGGTGAATAATATGTTGATTCCAAAAAAGATTAATTTTGTGATTCAAGCGATGTGACCAGTAGCCTGAAAAATCTACACATATAAATGCTGCGATATAAACTATAAAGGTGTTTTCTATATTGAAAATTGATAGTTTACCAAGTAAGTATGGGTAGGAGATAATGACAACTACTAATCCCAAAGTATCTTTTAATATATTAGTCATACCAGAGCTTAAGCTGGAAAGGGTGTCCATGAAACTGTGTGTCTGTTTTTTCTTAATTTGACCGTAGATAATTTCGATAAGAATTAATAGGATGAAGATTGGGACAACCCATAATAGTACATTAGCATAAACTTCCATCAAGTAATTTAAAATTTATCTAATTTATAAATTTAATTGCTCATAACCCATTCACCTTTTTTGATTAATGGCTCAGCCTGTTTGAATTTGACAGTTCTAGTTTCTCCAGTACTAACATTTTTAATGACCACTTTCTCGTTTCTGCCAATCTTTGGCATCTCTCTTACGATGGTTTCTACAGTAGCAGGTTGAGATCCACCTGCAGTTGCTCCAACACTTCTATTTCTCTGAGCGAGTTCGTCCGTGTTGTATACTTCATCTTTGGTGGTTTTATAACCCTTAGGAGTGGCAGTTTTTTTAGCTTCCTGGATTTGAGATTCACTTTGTTGCGGTAACCCACCCTTAAATAAAAATGAAAGTACTTCTTTATTCAAACTGTTAATCATAGATTTAAAAAGCTCAAATGCTTCAAATTTATAAATCAGTAAAGGATCTTTTTGTTCATGAACCGCCAGCTGAACGGATTGTTTAAGCTCATCCATTTTTCTCAGGTGAGTCTTCCAAGCCTCATCTATCAATGCCAAAGTAATATTTCTCTCGAAATCTTCAATCAAGTATTTCCCTTCACTTTCGTAAGCTTTTTTGAGATTAGTAACAACATTTAATGTTTTGATGCCATCTGTAAAAGGAACCACAATCCTTTCATATGAGTTACCAGGTCTTTCATAAACATTTTTAATTACCGGAAAAGCTAAAGCTGCATTTGAAGTAATTTTTTCGATGTAATGTTGATTAAGAAGGTCAAATAGTTTGTTAATAATTTCATTCTCGGGGGCTTCCTTGAACTCTTCTGCATCGAAAGGTGATGAAACGGAAAAATTACTAATGATTTCGAATTCGAAGTTTTTGTAATCACTTGAGGTCTTATTAGTTAATACGATTTCTTCACAAGTATCATAAAGGATATTAGCGATATCTAGTTTTAGTCTAGTTCCACTCAGCGCATGTTTTCTTCTTTTATAAATTACTTCACGCTGGGCATTCATAACATCGTCATACTCTAATAATCTTTTTCGTATACCGAAATTATTTTCTTCAACTTTTTTCTGAGCACGTTCAATAGATTTTGTCATCATAGAATGCTGAATCACTTCACCTTCCTCAAGACCCATCCTATCCATAACTTTTGCGACGCGTTCTGACCCAAATAGACGCATTAAATTATCCTCCAAAGAAACATAGAATTGCGAGCTTCCCGGATCACCCTGTCGTCCTGATCGACCTCTAAGTTGACGGTCGACGCGACGTGAGTCATGTCTTTCTGTTCCAACAATAGCTAATCCACCTGCCTTTTTAACCTCATCGGAAAGTTTAATATCTGTTCCTCGACCAGCCATATTGGTAGCAATGGTAACCACACCCGGTTTTCCAGCTTCAGCAACTATATCTGCCTCTTTCTTGTGTAGTTTTGCATTAAGTACATTATGATGAACTTTTCTAATCTGAAGCATTTTACTCAAAAGCTCAGAGATTTCAACTGAGGTTGTACCAATTAAGATAGGTCTTCCGGCCTTTGAAAGTGAAGTTACTTCTTCGATTACGGCGTTGTATTTTTCCCTTTTAGTTTTGTAAATTAAATCTTCCCTGTCTTTTCTTTCAATTGGTCGATTAGTNGGAATTTCAATTACATCTAGTTTATAAATTTCCCATAACTCACCCGCTTCAGTTATTGCAGTTCCTGTCATACCTGAAAGTTTTTCATACATTCTGAAATAATTTTGAAGAGTAATAGTAGCAAATGTTTGAGTTGCNGCNTCAATTNTAACATTCTCTTTCGCTTCAATTGCTTGATGGAGTCCATCCGAATAACGTCTTCCATCCATTATTCGGCCGGTTTGCTCATCGACAATCATAACCTTATTCTCCATGACGACATATTCAGTATCTTTTTCGAATAGCGTAAAAGCCTTAAGTAACTGATTCATTGCATGAATCCGCTCTCCTTTTATACTGAAGTCATTGAATAATTGTTCTTTCAATTCGGTTTCGTCTTTTGGTTTGAGTTCTTTGGCTTCTATTTTGGCAATTTCTCCCCCTATATCGGGTAAAACGAAAAAGTTTTTATCTTCTGCATCCGATGATAGAGTTTCTATTCCCTTGTCTGTTAATTCTATTTGGTTGTTTTTTTCATCGATTGTGAAGAGCAGTTCTGAATCGATTTTATGCATTTCTCTGTTGTTGTCTTGCATATAAAAGTTTTCGGTCTTTTGAAGGAGTTGGCGAATGCCCTCCTGACTCAAAAACTTTATTAAAATTTTATTTTTGGGCAGGCCTCTATAGACTCTTAAAAGGAGAACACCTCCTTCTTTCGTATCTCCTGCGCTAATTTTTTTCTTCGCCTCTGCTAAGATACTTGTTAAGTAGTTTCGCTGGTTGGCTACCAATGAGGACACCTTGGGTTTTAGAAGGTCAAACTCATGTCTGTCGCCATCTGGTGTAGGTCCGGATATAATCAATGGGGTCCTTGCGTCATCAACCAGAACAGAATCTACCTCGTCAACAATGGCAAAGTGGTGTTTGGGCTGCACTAAATCATCTGGGGTGTGAGCCATATTGTCTCTAAGGTAATCAAANCCAAATTCATTNTTTGTTCCATAAGTNATATCAGCCTGATAAGCTTTTTTTCGCTCNAGACTGTTTGGCCTGTAATAATCAATACAGTCGACACTAAGTCCGTGAAATTCAAATAACGGTCCCATCCATGAACTGTCCCTTTTAGCTAAATAATCATTTACCGTTACAAGGTGAACACCTCTTCCTGTAAGTGCATTAAGGTAAATTGGCAATGTAGCAACTAAGGTTTTACCTTCTCCAGTTTGCATCTCAGAAATTTTTCCTTGGTGCATAACTATACCACCAATAAGTTGTACATCATAATGAATCATGTCCCATAAAATCGGCTTTCCAGCCGCATCCCACGAATTTGACCATTNAGCTATGTCTCCGTTTAGATTAATATAAGACTTGTTTTGAGAAAGCATCCTGTCAAATTCACTGGCAGTAACCTCAATAGAANTATTTTCTACAAATCTTCTGGCAGTTTCTTTAACTACTGCGAAGGCCTCCGGTAATATTTTTTCTAATGTATCAGCAGTAATTTCTTTGATTTTTATTGTCAAATCATCCACCTGCTGGTAAAAGTTTTCTTTTTGATCAATATCCTCTGTTTGGTTGATTTCTATTTTTAACTTATNGATTTGATCTTCAATTTCTCTGAGGTTTTTTTTGAGTAAATCTTTAAAACTTANTGTTTTATTTCTTAATTGGTCATTAGTCAAGATTCTGTAGGAATCAAAGTGTTCATTGATTTTGCTTACAAGGGGTAAAATACCAGCAAGGTCTTTTTTGGTTTTATCCCCTACAAAAACTTTTAAAACTGAATTTAATAGACCCATTAGGTTGATTTAAATCTTAATAAAAATAAATAAAAAAAGAGCCTCTAAAGATACTTTCATCCTTAGATTTAAAAATTAATATTCATCCTCATTCCAAAGATAATCTTCCTCAGTTGGAAAATCTGGCCAAATTTCCTCAATTGATTCGTAAATATCTTCTTCATCCTCCATAGATTGGAGGTTTTCGACAACCTCTAGAGGGGCTCCAGTTCTAATAGAGAAATCTATTAACTCGTCTTTAGTGGCGGGCCAAGGGGCGTCGCTTAAATATGATGCAAGTTCTAATGTCCAATACATAGGTATAGAAATTTGTGCAAAAATAAATTTTTAAGGGAATTAGACAACAAAGGACTCCTTTTTTTTTTAGAAATCCACTTAATTTCAATTATATCAATGTTATAAGTGAATTCAAATGGATTTGAATTAAATGATAAATAAATTAATAATATATTCTGGAATTTCCCTTGGAGGTGTAAATTTAGAAAAAAATAAAATTAATTTTTAAGATTATTTGGCTTAATTCTGCCACTCAATGCAATGAGAAAAAAAAGAATCATTATTAGATTGGACCATCTGGCTATATAATCTCCATATTGGGTATAAAAAGTAATTTCTTTAGCTGGTGAAAAATATCCACGTATTAAACCCTTTTGATTAAAAGGTAATTGATTGATCAGTTCTCCTTTTATATTAATAATTGCGGAAATCCCAGTATTTGCACTTCTAACAATACTCCTTCTGTTTTCAATTGCCCTTATTCTAGAGTAACTCAATAATTGCCTATGTCCAGCAGTATTTCCCCACCATGCATCATTAGTAATTATCGCAAGAAAGTCTGCACCTTTNCTAATGTACTCTGTGACAAATGATCCATAAATTGATTCATAACATATAATTGGACCTACTTTTAAATCTTCAGTATTATGTTTAAAAACAGATCTTTCCTTTTGAGTTACTCTGCTTGATATTGTTCCCCCAAGATCAAGAAGGAATTCACCTAAAATAGGTTTAAAGAAATTTTTATAGGGCATGTTTTCAACACCCACGACTAGTTTTGATTTGTGATAGAATTCATGCTTGGAATTGCTTTGCATTTTTAATGCTGAATTATAAAAATCNACCCAAAATCCTTTTTTCATNTCATTAGCTGTTGTGCTTGGCTTTTTTTCAGACTGATAAATGTTANAGGATTGGATTCCACTGACCAATTGTATATTNGGATTACGCTGAAGGAGTGAATCTAGACCACGATAAAGTTGACTATTATCAAAATCATTTAGGGGTTCACCTAATCCTGAGGCAAAGTATGTTTCTGGCGTAAAAATATACCTGGTTTTTTTTGTAATCTGTTTAGAAACCATTTCAATCATTAGATTAAAAAAATAACGATTGTCCCTTTCATATTTTTCTTCGTATGGGTCAATATTGGGTTGAAGAAGTAATACCTCGGTTCTTGCCTCAGTATTTTTTTCTGACGGATAAATTATCAAAGAAATTACAATTGGCAAGGCAATAGCTATTAACCAAGGACTAAGCTTTACAATCCATGTGGAGTTTTTAAAATTGGGAGGGTAATTTTTCAAAACTTCGAAAACACCAATATTAATTATCAATATCCAAAGGGATCCACCAAATATACCAGTATATTCATACCATTGAATCCATTGAATATCCTCAGAAAAAACATTACCTAAATTTAGCCATGGCCAAGAAAAATCCCACTGTAAATGAAACTTTTCGAAAGAAATCCAAAGGGTGACTAGGAAAATATATGCTGTTCTGAGTGGTAATCTTCTTTTTGACCAATTGAAAAGTAATATTAAAATAGTGTAGAAGAGGGTATTACAAATCACTGCAAAAAACATTCCGAAAACAGANGAATTAATAATCCACCANGTTGTTCCCAGATTCCAANTGAAAAAGCAAAGAAAAGCATTTCCAAAAAGTCTTATTTTTTTTCTTTTCTTTTGGTCATTAGAAATTATATGTTCTAATAATAAAAGCGGAATTAGTCCAAAAAATATAAGGAATGANAAGCCACTTACTGGCCATGAAAGGGTCAATAAGCACCCAGATAGAAGGGCGAGAATTGTTGTTTTTTTTGAAAAAAACATATAATTTNTANTAGAAGATTTTTTTCTTAAAATTTCAAACCTTAATTTGCCAGAGTATTTTACCAAACACTTTATTACAAAATTAATGATTAAACAATCAGTTCCACATTTTTTTACTTCGTTAAATTTATTGTCGGGCTGTTTTTCAATATATTTTGCTTATATCTTTCAGTTTGAAACAGCTTTTGTATTCATTCTGGCAGGTGTGTTTTTTGATATGTGGGATGGTCTTTTAGCTAGGTTGTTAGGAGTCGAAAGTGAATTAGGAGTTCAGTTGGACTCAATGGCTGATATGGTTACGTCTGGCCTGGCACCTGGAATAATTTTGGCGCAATTATTCGTATTGGCTGGAAACCATCCATTGGAGTTAGTTGTTGGGTGGCCTATTAATTCTGTAGTTGAGTTCATACCATGGGTATTCATTGGTTTTATCTTACCCCTTGGTTCTGCATTCAGGTTAGCCCGATTTAATATTAATGGGTCAAGAAAAAATCACTTTACAGGATTACCAACCCCAGCAATGGCGATGTTTTTCGGATCTATTCCTTTGATTGTTCAACATCCTTACTTTACCTTTTTAAAGCCAATAGTAATATCAAATCCTGGATTGATTTTAATGGCATTTCTTTTTGTCATTTTAATGAATACCAATCTGATTCTTTTTTCCTTTAAATCATTTTCTACTGGAACTGTTGATTTAATTTCACGGATATTAATCATTATAGTAACTCCAATATTCATTGGTTTTTTTGGTTTGGGAGGAATAAGCTTTGCTATTTTATTCTATCTGGTTCTTAATCTTTTGAAAATTAGCATACTTAAAATTGGTAATGAATCTAAAATTAGTTAATATTTATTTTTGAACAGCGGCATCGAATTCGGTTAGGTGAGCGCTCCTATATGTGTTATGCTCAAAGAAAAAAAGCCTTTGCCCTGNGGGGAAACTAGTTTCTAAACCCTTATATTTTTCAATATGAACGATCTCTGTCTCTATTAAAAAAGGGAGAAACCAAAATGACAATAATGGTTGCAGTTTGCTTCAATAGATTATTTTAGTTTTAAAAAATTACTCAACTGTTACAGACTTAGCCAGATTTCTTGGTTGGTCAACATTGCAGCCTCTAATTATCGCAATGTAATAAGATAAAAGTTGGAGGGGAATAGTTGCAAGTATTGGAGTAAAGCATTCAGAAACATTTGGTATTTCAATTACATGATTTGCCAACTTTGCAACGGTCTCATCTCCCTCAGAAACTATTGCAATAATATTTGCCTCCCTTGACTTTATTTCTTGGATATTACTAACCACCTTTTGGTAGTTTGTTTTTTTCGTAGCAATTACAACTACAGGCATATTTTTGTCAATTAATGCGATAGGGCCGTGTTTCATTTCAGCAGCGGGGTATCCTTCTGCATGGATATAAGAAATTTCCTTAAGCTTTAGTGCCCCTTCAAGTGCAACTGGAAAATTGAATCCTCTACCAAGATAGATGCAATTTTGTGAATCCGAGTAGTTTTTAGCAATTGTTTCTATTAGGGGAGCGCTTTTTGTCAGTCGCTCTATTTTTTCTGGAATTTGGGATAATTCAAATTGATAATCTAAAAGTAGATTAGGATCAATAGTTTTTTTAAGTTCGGCTAACTTTAGTGCAATTAGAATAAGAACAGTTATTTGAGTAGAAAAAGCTTTGGTGGATGCTACTCCAATTTCAGGTCCTGCATGGGTATAAATTCCAGAGTGGGTTTCTCTCGATATCGATGACCCTACTACATTACATATTCCATAAATGAAAGCTCCTTTTTCTTTTGCAATTTTTAGTGCAGCAAGTGTGTCAGCAGTTTCTCCAGATTGAGATATACAAATAACAATATCATCTTTTTGAATTATAGGGTCTCGATATCGAAACTCTGATGCATACTCAACCTCAACAGGAATTCTAATAAAATATTCAAAAAGATATTCTCCTACTAAACTAGCATGCCAGGAAGTTCCACAGGCAACAAAAATCACCCTTTTAGCGTTTAGGAATTTATCTTTATATTCATTTATACTATTAATCTGAATCTTTCCTTGACCTACAAGTAATCTTCCCCTTAAGGTATCGCTAATCGCTTTAGGCTGTTCGTTAATTTCTTTCAGCATAAAATGTTCAAAACCACCTTTTTGGATACTATTCAAACTCCATTGAAGTTCTTCTACATAGGGGTGAATTGATTCATCACTTATAATATTTTTAATATTTATTTCACCGTTTTTTGATAAAACGGCCATTTCGTTATCTTCAAGATAAACGACCTTTCGTGTATGGTCTAAGAAAGGGGTAGCATCTGAACCAACATAAAGACTATTTTCTCCAAGCCCAATCGCAAGTGGACTTCCTAATCGAGCTACTACTAATTCTTCTGGGTTAAAAATATCGCAGACTACTATACCATAAGCTCCAACTACCTGATTTAAAGCAAGTTGTACAGCATCAGGCAATTTTATATTTTCTTTAATCTGAATTTCTTGTATTAAGTTAACCAATACCTCGGAATCTGTATCAGAGTAGAACGAATATCCCCGACTAATAAGCTCCATTTTAAGGGTGTCGTAGTTCTCGATAATTCCGTTATGCACGATGAACAGTTTACCAGAATTTGAGGAGTGAGGGTGTGCATTTATTTCATTAGGTATTCCATGGGTAGCCCATCTGGTGTGACCAATGCCTAAATGAGGGGTAATATCAGTTTTGTTTTCCAGTATCTTTGAAAGAGCATTGACTTTACCTGCGATTTTTGATAACTGAGATTTAGAATTATTACATACAAGAATACCCGCACTATCATAACCTCTGTATTCCAAACGACGTAACCCTTCCATCAAAATAGGTTTAGGGTCCTTGTTACCAATATAAGCGACTATTCCACACATGTTATTCTTTTCTTAATTCCATTTGTAATTGTTTCTTTACGAAACCAAAATTTTCATAATAGGCCACATAATCTTTTTTGGTATTAAGAATAAGTTTGTAACATTTTAAATCTTTTGAAATTTCTATTAATTTGTTAATTAGTTCAACTCCAATCATTTTTCCCCTATATTTTTTATATACTACTACATCCTCAATAATTCCTAGTCTTCGATTGATTTTTTGCAATAAATGTAGGGAGGCCGTTCCCATTAGTTCTCCTTGTTCATTTTCCGCTATTAAACAGGTGATATTCGTATTTGAAAAAAATGAGGATTCAAAGAGTTTTGTGTTTTCCCAACCAAACCCCTCATTCATTAGAAGTAAAAGTTCGAATGCATCTGCTGGTTTAGCACTTCGGATTATCATTCAATTAATAATTAATAAACTCATTAAAAAATTACTTTATTTTTTCTCAATTCAAAATTCTGTCCTAAATATACCTTTCTAACCATCTCATCTTTTGCCAATTCATTTGGAGTTCCTGCTTTTAGTATGCTTCCTTCAAACATTAGATAGGTTTTGTCAGTAATAGCAAGTGTTTCTTGAACATTATGGTCAGTGATAAGTATTCCTATATTTTTTTTCTTTAGGTGTGCGATAATTCGCTGAATATCTTCAACGGCAACAGGGTCAACCCCTGCGAAGGGTTCGTCAAGCAAGACAAATTTGGGGTCAGTTGCCAGAGCGCGGGCAATTTCTGTTCTTCTTCTCTCCCCACCAGATAGTAAATCACCACGACTTTTTCGAATATGAGTAAGTCCAAATTCTTCAATTAAGGACTCTACTTTTTCTTTTTGTACTTTTTTTGAATAACTTGATAGCTGGAGAACACTTAAGATGTTTTGTTCAACAGTTAGTTTTCTGAAAACTGAAGCTTCTTGGGCAAGGTATCCGATTCCATTTTGTGCTCGCATGTACATAGGAAAAGTTGTAATGTCTTGCTTATCAAGAAGTATTGTTCCACCTTGAGGTTTAATTAGACCTACAATCATATAAAAAGAAGTAGTTTTTCCAGCCCCATTTGGACCAAGTAAACCGACAATTTCTCCTTGTTTAACGGCAATTGAAATGCCTTTTACTACTTTTCTCCCTTTATAAGACTTTTCTATGTTTTGGGCGCTTAAAATCATTTTAATCAGGTTGGGTCTTGCATTTGTTTTTCCAAATTTCTAAAAGTTAATCTTGATATAAATATACTTACTTCATATAATATAAGTAATGGGATGCTGACAATTATCTGACTAACTATATCTGGTGGCGTAATGATTGCCGACAGACTTAAAACAATAATTAGTGCAAACTTTCGATTTTTACTCAAAAATTTAGGGGTAACAATTCCAACTTTTGTTAAGAAATAAATAATAATTGGTAATTCAAAAATAAGACCACTTGCTAAAACTGAAGCTCTAAGTAGTCCAATATAGCTACTTAAGTCAAAGTCATTAAACACTTCACTACTCACCGTATAGTTCCCTAAAAAATTGATTGATAAAGGAGTAACGATGTAGTAACCAAAGAATACACCAACGAAAAATAATAATGAAGCAATCGAGATAAATCCTCTTGCATTTTTTCTCTCACCATCATGAAGGCCTGGGCTTACAAATTTCCAAAACTCAAATATAATATATGGGAAAGCCAAAATGAAACCCGCTAAAATAGATGTCCATAAATGGGCCGAAAATTGCCCAGCAACTGTTCGGCTTTGAATCCTAAAAGGCATTTCTGTTATACAAAAACTATCTCCTTGACCAAAGGATTCTGAAAGGGTGCAAAACCAACGATAAGTTGGAAAATCTATTTTTTTTGGGCCAAAAATAATGGTATCAAAAATTAAGTCTTTGGCTAAAAAAGCGATCGAAGCAAGGGTTAAAATAGAAAGGCAGGACCGAATCAAATGCCATCTTAAATCCTCAAGATGGTCTAAAAAAGACATTTCATTTGGATTTTTCATTAATTTAATCCTTCGTTTATGAAATCGAGAATGTGAGTAATACCAACGTAAGAATCATTTTCATCCGTGATGATTAAATGATTTATTTTTTTATTCTGCATAAAATAAAGGCCATCAATAGCCATTAAGTTTTCACGAACACATACAGGATCTATTGTCATTAATTGCTCTGCAGTAAGTTCACTAATCTTATCATGTTTACCCAATACTCTTCTTACATCCCCATCGGTAATCATTCCTAATATTCTATTTCGTTCAATTACTACAGTAGCTCCTAATCTTTTTTTTGAAATCTCGATAATAACATCTTTCATTTTTGTTTTAGGTGAAACTTTGGGTTTATGATTATCTCTCAATAAATCTCGTATCTTAAGATTAAGTTTTTTACCCAAGCTTCCCGATGGATGAAGTATTGCAAAATCTTCTGGTTTGAAATCATTTAATTCCATTAGGGTCATTGCGAGTGCGTCGCCAATAGCTAATTGTGTAATTGAACTTGAAGTAGGAGATAGTTTATTGGGGCAAGCTTCTTCCTTAAACGGTGTGTAAAGAATAAAGTCCGATTTTTTTGCGAGAGTTGAAGATCTATTTGAAGTCATACCAATCAAAATATTTCCATTATTTATTATAAATGGAATCAAATCTTTAATTTCTCTAGTATCACCGCTTTTAGAGATAANTAAAACTATATCTTGCGGTTTTACAACACCAATATCGCCATGTGAAGCGTCTGCTGCATGAACAAAAATTGCTGATGTCCCAGTAGAATTTAATGTGGCGGCAATCTTCATTCCAATCAATCCGCTTTTACCAATACCACAAACAATTACCCTCCCTTTTGTATTGNAGATTGAGTCTACAACTAGNCAAAAATCCTCTCCAATTGATTTTTTTAATGATTTCAATGATTGGGCCTCGAGTTTGATTGTTTTTCGAGCTATTCTAATAATACGAGAGTGTTCACTCAATTTATTTTTCTTTGATTAGTTTTTTTTTTTTAAAAAACATATATTGTAATATGCAAATTTAGTTTTTTTTTGAATTTAAATATTCCCTATTGGAGAACCCGATTGATTTAAAATCATCTCTTAAATTTTTTTTTGGATTTTCTTCTTTTAAANACCTTCANGAGCCAATAATTGAAAACCTACTCTTAAACAAAAATACTTTTGTTTTAATGCCTACTGGTGGAGGTAAATCTTTATGCTACCAATTACCTGCGATGATTTTAAAAGGAACAGCTTTGGTTATTTCACCCCTTATCGCTCTAATGAAAAACCAGGTCGACGCTATACGAGGTTTATCAACAAATGATGGCGTTGCTCATGTTTTGAATTCCTCTTTAAACAAAACTGAAACCCGACTTGTTAAGTCTGATTTGGTNTCTGGAATAACAAAAATATTATACATAGCACCAGAATCTTTGGCTAAAAAAGATACAATTGACTTTTTAAAAAAAATTAAAATTTCTTTTTTAGCAATTGATGAGGCTCATTGTATTTCAGAGTGGGGTCATGATTTTAGGCCTGAATACCGAAATTTGCGACTATTTATTGATCAAATTAATNAAAAAACNCCAATCATTGCNTTGACTGCAACAGCAACACCAAAAGTTCAAGATGATATCATTAAAAACCTCAAGATAACGGATGCAAATATTTTTAAAAGTTCTTTTAATCGACCAAATCTCTATTATGAAGTTCGAACAAAGACTTCACAAGTAGATTTTGATATTATAAAATTCATAAAAGGTAATTCTGGGAAATCAGGTATTGTTTATTGTTTAGCTAGAAAAACGGTAGAAGAGTTGGCCAAGGCATTACAAGTTAACGGTATAAAAGCATTGCCATATCACGCTGGATTAGATTCAAAAACAAGGGTTATAAATCAAGATAAGTTCCTTAATGAGGACTGCGATGTTATTGTCGCTACTATTGCTTTTGGAATGGGGATTGATAAGCCTGATGTGAGGTTTGTCATTCATCATGATATACCTAAGAGTATTGAGAGTTATTATCAAGAAACTGGCAGAGCTGGAAGAGACGGTGGGGAGGGACATTGTTTAGCTTTTTATTCATACAAGGACATTGAGAAGTTAGAGAAATTTATGTCGGGTAAGCCTATCGCAGAACAAGAAGTTGCTTTTGCTCTTTTAAATGATATGGTAGCTTACGCAGAAACTTCAATCTCAAGAAGAAAATTTATTTTACACTATTTTGGTGAGAAATATTCTGCAAAAAATGATGATGAGGCCAAAATGGATGATAACATGCGNTTCCCTAAAAATAAAAAAGAGGTTGGTGGTCAGCTCAAAAGTTTAATTAAAATTATTTCCGAAACAAAAGAAAAATATAAATCAAAAGAAATTGTAAGAACTCTAGTTGGGGAAAAAAATGCACTTATTTTATCTCATAAAACTCATGAGAAGTCTTTTTTTGGTTTAGGTAAGGATAAGTCTAATAAATTTTGGATGGCTTTACTTCGTCAGGCTTTAGTATTTGGATTTTTTGAAAAGGAAATCGAAACTTATGGTGTAATAAAATTGACAAGTAAGGCATTGGAATTTGAAAAAAATGGTACTTCATTTATGATGACAGAAGATCATAACCATGAAGATCTAAACCCAAATCCTATTTCAAGTAAAGCTCAGGGAACTTCTGACAAAGTATTAATGAACTTTTTAATGGNTTTAAGAAAAAAGGTTGCTCAAGAATCAGATGTTCCTCCTTTTGCCGTTTTTCAGGAGTACTCCCTAGAAGATATGGCATTAAAGTANCCGATCAATATTCAGGAAATGTCNNATATTAATGGCGTTGGAGAAGGTAAGGCAAGAAGATATGGGAANNCGTTTATTGATTTAATCAATAATTATGTTGAGGAAAACGATATAACACGACCAGATGATTTAATTATAAAAAGTACTGGTTCAAATTCGGCGTTAAAATTATATTTAATACAAAGTGTTGACCGTAAGCTCTCTCTAGAAGATATTGCATCTGCTAAAGCTATGGAAATGTCAACTCTAATAACTGAAATGGAAACAATTGTTTTTTCAGGGACAAAACTCAATATTGATTATTGGATTAGAGAAATTTTTGACGAAGATCAAATTGATGAATTAATGAATTATTTTATGGAAGCTGATACTGATGACATTTCCATTGCCTATAACGAGTTTAACAATGAATATGAGGAAGATGATTTAAGATTATTTCGTTTAAAATTTATCAGTGAGGTTGGTAATTAAAGTAAATTGGCTTTGATTGATTAACAATTATTATCTTCANACCCGTTTTTAAATCATTCAAAAATGCAAGAAGGAATATACGCTGTTTTTACTACTAATAAAGGCACTATTAAAATCAAGTTATTTCATGACCAAACACCAGGAACAGTTGGAAATTTTGTTGGCCTCGCAGAAGGCGCCATAAAAAATGATGTCATCGAATTCGGAACTCCTTATTTCGATGGGTTAAAGTTTCACCGTGTTATTCCAGATTTTATGATTCAAGGTGGTTGCCCACANGGTACCGGAGTGGGTGGACCTGGATATAATTTTGATGATGAGTTCCATCCCGATTTAAAACACGACCGCCCGGGAGTACTATCAATGGCAAATTCTGGACCAGCTACTAATGGTAGTCAGTTTTTTATAACTCACATTGAAACACCTTGGTTAGATGGAAAACATACCGTTTTTGGTCATGTCACCGAAGGTCAAGAAGTCGTTGATACCACTGCANAAAATGACATAATCCAAAAAATAACCATTGAACGAATTGGGGATGAGGCTCAAAAATGGGACGCCATGGAAAAATTCTCAACTTTTATTAATGAGAAAGAAGACCTAATTAAAGTTGCTAAAGAAAAAGAAGCCAAAGAAATTAAAAATTCTGTTGCTGGNATGGAAAAAACAGCATCGGGACTTCATTATAAAATTAATAGATTAGGAGAAGGAAAAAATTCATCAGTTGGAAGTACCGTTTTTGTTCATTATCGTGGAATGCTNATTGATGGCACTGTTTTTGACTCATCCTATGAACGCGATGAGCCCTTTAGCTTTACCTTAGGCCAAGGGCAGGTTATTCCTGGTTGGGACGAGGGAATTGCATTACTAAATAAGGGGGCATCAGCAAAATTTGTAATCCCTAGCGATTTAGCATATGGATCTAGCGGAGCAGGTGGAGTAATTCCACCAAACGCTACTTTAATTTTTGAAGTTGAATTGGTTGACTTTAGCTAAAAAATCCCTCAGGCTCATTACCTTTCTTCCATTTGATATTACAACCTAGACTAGGTGTTTGATTCTCAATTTGAGGAACCCCATGAGCTAATTTTTGTGCCGCATCTAATAAATCCCTTCCNGTAACTGGTAATTCATTTTTTGGTCGAGCATCATCAAACCTCCCTCTATACACAAGCTTTAATTCCGAGTCAAAAAGATAGAAATCCGGAGTACATGCTGCTTGATATGAAAGGGCTACTGATTGACTTTTATCATATAAATATGGAAAACTAAAAGCTCTATCTTCAGCCAATTTTTTCATCAGTTCAGGACTGTCATCAGGATAGTTTTCAACATCATTACTGGATATAGCAACTGTATTAATTCCTGACTCTATTATTTCAGAGGAAATTTCAATAATTTTATCCAGTAGATGAAGTACATATGGACAATGGTTACACATAAAAATGATTAANGTCCCTTTAGAGCCTCTTATTTGACTCAGTGAAACCTCCTTTCCATTAATAGTGTTAGGTAATGAGAAATATGGTGCTTCAGTTCCTAATGGAAGCATATAAGAGGATGTTCCGGCCATTAAATAGTTTTTTAAATTAACTTATAATCTAGAGTAGTTTAAAAGGATTAAAATTATATATCCTCGAAATTTAAATTGGAGAACTCACTATTGGATGTCTGAGCCGAGCTGAGGTTGCTTTTTGGATCNTAATCCTTTTGATGTCTTTCGCTAATAACNTCTTCTCCTCTTTCAGTAATTATAAAATCTATCATGTCTCCTAAAATACCTTTGAATTCTGAAAAATCCTCTTTGTAGAGATATATTTTGTGCTTTTTGTAGTAAAAAGTGCCGTCATCATTTGTAAATTTTTTACTTTCTGTAATTGTCAGATAATAATCACTTGCTTTAGTTTCTCTAACATCAAAAAAATAAGTTCTTCTTCCAGCTCTTAGGACTTTTGAGAAAATTTCGTCATGATCTCTTTCATTATTGTACATTGAANTTTTTTTACAAATTATTAATATCTTAAAACAAAAATCTAAAAAAATCCAGAACAAAACAAATTAAAGTTCTTTTTCATACTCTTGTCTATTAAAAAGTTCATAATAATAGTTTTTATTTTTTATTAAGGTTTTATGATCTCCTAATTCAACNATTTTACCATCTTCTAATACAATAATTTTGTCTGCATCTCTTACAGAAGAAATTCGGTTACTAACCACAATCTTAGTTTTATTTTGACAAGTTCGTTTTAGATTTAATAATATTTTTTTTTCAGTATTTGTATCTACTGAAGAGAGGCAATCATCAAATAAGAGAATTTGAGGATTTTTTATTAAAGCCCGAGCTATAGAAATACGTTGAATTTGTCCGCCGGAAAGAGTAAGGCCTCTCTCTCCAAGAAGGGTCTTGTATCCATTTTTAAATCCAATAATACTATTATGTATTGCTGCATCTTTGCAAGCTTCTTTTATTTCGTTTAAAGTTGCATCAATTTTGCCAAAACTAATATTATCTTCAATAGATTCAGAAAACAAAAAAGAGTTTTGGGGAACATTTCCAATTAAATTACGCAATTTATTAAGCTTGAAATCTTTTATATTATTACCACAAATAATAATTTTACCCTCATCAACATCATAGAGTCGATTAACCAAATTAAGTAAAGTAGTTTTTCCGGAACCAACCTTACCAATAATTCCTAATTTTTCACCCGCTTTAATTTTAAAACTAATTTTATCCAAAGCCTTGATGTTGGTTTCTGGATAAATAAGTGAAACATTTTCAAAAATGACCTCTCCATTAGTAAATTTTTCAACCCCTTTTCCATTTTTTATTTCAATTTTTTCATTCAAAAATTGATTAATTCTTTTTTGTGATGCTTCGGCTTGTTGCACAACAGAAGTTACCCATCCAACAACAGCAACTGGCCATGTTAGCATATTTATATATATAATGAATTCAGCTAAAACACCTATTTCTATTTCACCGTTAATATATTGCTTTCCACCTACAAATATTACAATCAAATTACTCAATCCAATTAATAGAATCATTAGAGGGAAAAACCATGCTTGAACTTTTACTAAATTCATATTTATCGCTTTAGCTTTTAATGCTAAATTCTTAAAATCCTTATTCATAAAAGTTTCCAAAGTANATGATTTTATTACTGAAACGCCGCTGAAACTCTCCTGGGTAAAAGAAGATAAATTTGCTAGTATTTCCTGTACTACAGTACTTCTTGCATTAATTACTTTACTTAACTTATAAATTATAATCGATAACAATGGAAGGGGAATTAGCGAGTAAAAAGACAATTTTGGCGCTATACTTATCATTATGGTTATAACACAAATAAATAAGGTTATAGTATTAATGCTGTACATTATTGCAGGACCAACATACATTCTTACNTTACTAACGTCTTCACTAATTCTGCTCATCAAATCTCCCGTTCTATTGTTTTTATAAAATCGCTCGGATAACTTTTGATAATTACTAAATATTTCGTTTTTCAGGTCATATTCAATGTATCTGGATACATTTATTATTGTTTGACGCATTAAAAAGGTAAAAAACCCTGATAGCAGAGTAGCTGTAATGATAATAAGAATATTGTTGAGAAGTATCTCTTTTAGATACTCAAATGTTTCCTTATTTCCTGTAATATATTTTTCAACAGCTGTAAGAGAATTTCCTATTAGTCGGGGTGTAAATAATGAAAAAATACGGGATATAACTGTAATAAATATTCCAATAAGTAATTTAAAACTGTATTTTTTAAGATATTTATTTAGGTAAAGTAGTTCTCTCATTATCTTTTATGCGGTTCTCAATAAAAAATCCAAAGTTAATTAAATGCATTAGGATTCAGATTCAAAATGTATTTAAGTTCGCTGGAATCCAATCTAAAGCAGTATTTTTGAGGATGTTTCGAAATATATAGATGCTTACCCGAAGACATTTGCGAATTAAAGTGATGCAGTCGCTTTATTCTTTTTTTCAAAATGAGGAAAATGACCTCAACAAAGAGATAAGTTTTTTTAAAGAAAGTTTTCTAAACACCTTTTCCCTTTACATTACAATACTTTCTTTTCTNAAGTCAATTCATGAGCATGGACATCAACAAATCCTTCTTCAAAAAAAGCTATGGAGNGGCCCTTCGGATAATAAAGTGAGACGTTTAGTCAACAATAAAGTATTGAGTTTTATAAGTGATCACAGGGTTTTAGGTAAAATTATTAAAGAGAGAAAAATTAAATATTGGGAGCTAGACTTTGAATATGTGAAAACTTCCTTTAAAGATCTTATGGAAAGTGAATCCTTTATAACATATAGTAAATTAGAAAACCCAACTTTAAATCAAGATAGAGAAATATTAATATTTTTTTTCAAAGAAATCATTGCAGTATCAGAAGTTTTTTATGAATATATAGAAGATGTAAAACTCACTTGGATTGATGATCTTCCNGTTGTTAATACGTTTATTCTTAAGGTGCTTAATAAAATTGATCCAAAGGACTTCAATAGCTTATATTTTCCTGAGATGAATTTTAGTGATGAAGACCCCAAGTTTGCTGTTGAGCTTCTGGAAAAGGTTGTGGTTAAACATGATGAGCTTAAATTAGAGCTTAAGGGTAGGACTCCAAATTGGGACAGCGATAGAATTGCCATTATAGATGCTATTTTGATTAAGATGGCTACAGTTGAGTTATTGTATTTTCCAACAATTCCCACAAAGGTAACTATNAATGAATATATTGAAATTTCAAAAGATTATTCAACACCAAAAAGTAATATTTTTGTAAATGGGATATTAGATAAAATGATAAAAGATTTTGACCAAAAGGGACGTTTAAATAAAACTGGTAGAGGTTTATTATAACTTTTTTTTTAATTTTGAAATGCAAAAAAATTTTTAAATAATGAAAAAATTATTTCACATATTTANATGTATCCTCTTTACTGGCTTGAGTGCCTGTAATGAGAGTGCTTCAAAAAAAGTAGACCAGGAAAAGGCTGCAGCAGCTTCAGAGACTAATACTATCACTGCAGCAATGAATTTTGATAAGGTTTCTCATGACTTTGGGACGATTGAGGAAGGTGAGACCGTGCAAACAACATTTAATTTTACAAACACGGGTAAAGCTGATCTTTTAATTGTTGATGCTAGAGGTAGCTGCGGCTGTACAGTTCCCAAATACCCAAAAAATATTCCCATTAAACCTGGAGAATCTGGACAGATTTTGGTNAGTTTCGATTCAAGTAATAAACCAAATATGCAACAAAAAACTGTAACTATTTCTGCTAATACTCAAAGTGGGAGAGAAACTCTTAGGATAAAAGCAATGGTAAATGCTGACCCAGTAAAACAAAAACAAAGAGATGATTTAGCTAAAGCTCGTCAGCAACAAAACACTAATTAATTAAATATGGATGGATTTTCAGGGCAAATGCCCTTTTTACTGCTTATGCTGGTTGTTTTTTTCTTTTTTATTATACTTCCTCAACAAAGAAGACAAAAGAAAGAAAAAAANTTTATGAGAGATTTATCCAAAGGAGACCGCGTAATCACCAAAAGTGGTCTTCATGCAAAAGTTTTAGATTTAAATGATAATGATAATACTTGCATTATTGAGACTATGGCTGGTAAGCTGAAAATAGAACGAACTGCCCTGTCGCTTGAGATGAGTCAAAAATTAATCCACCCAAAAAAATAATAATAATCCACCGAGGCGGGATTTTTTACTTTATTTTATGTATCGATATTTGATCAAACCTATTCTGTTTCTTGGAAATCCAGAATGGATTCATCACTTTATTTTTTCATTAATTAAATTTTTGAATAAAATACCCGGGGTCTCTAAATTAATTCAGTTATTATATCAAGTAAATCATCCCAAGCTTGAAAGGGAGTTATTTGGAATTAAGTTTAAAAATCCTATAGGACTAGCTGCCGGTTTTGACAAAGACGCCAAATTATTTAAAGAGCTATCTAATTTTGGATTTGGTTTCATAGAGATAGGTACTTTGACGCCGATGCCACAGCCTGGGAATAAAAAAAAACGTTTATTTAGATTACCAAAAGATCAGGGGTTAATTAACCGAATGGGTTTTAATAATGAGGGAGTCAAGGCTGCNATCCCTAGATTAAAAAAAAATAAAAATATTATCATCGGTGGAAATATTGGCAAAAANAAGGTAACTCCCAATGAAAACGCTGTAGATGATTATCGCTATTGCTTCAATGCCCTTTATGCCCATGTAGATTATTTCGTGGTTAATGTAAGTTCTCCTAATACTCATAANNTAAGGGATCTACAAGAAAAAGAGCCCCTTACTGAATTGCTTAATANCCTTCAAGACCTAAATGAGGCCAAAGAACAACCCAAACCTATTCTTTTAAAAATTGCACCCGACCTTAATGAGGATCAATTACTAGATGTTATTGATATCGTAAAAGAAACTAATANTGCTGGTGTTATTGCAACTAATACTACACTAGATAGGGAGGGATTAAAATCTCCTGATAAAATTCAAAGTGGAGGTTTGAGCGGAAAGCCCCTTTCTGACCGAAGCACAGAGGTTATTCGTTTCCTTGCTGAAAAAAGTAATAAGACTTTTCCTATCATTGGTGTTGGAGGGGTACATAAACCCGAAGATGCAATTGAAAAACTCCGAGCAGGAGCTGATTTAATTCAACTCTATACCGGCTTTGTCTATGAGGGACCCGCCGTTGTAAAGAGAATTAATAAGGCAATTTTAGCCAGTAGTTAAATCACAATAAATANATATCAAANCTACTTTATAGGTTTTAGTTTTTATAATTTGATTAAAGCTTTAATAAAACGACATTAATTTTTATAAATTAAATAATTAATTAATCTTAATTTGATAATGATTTAAAATTCACAATATGTACGAAAAAATCACAAATTGAATATGTTTTATATTCATATTTATATCAATTTTAAACAAAACTAATCTTGTTTANATAAAAACTAAAACTTTTTTTGTTGAAGAGGATTGGAAGTTTAATGATTAATTGATTCAAGAAGGCAAAAAAAATGATCTTGGTGTCTTGATAATTTATTGGATCAATTTGAAAATTATTAACAAGTGGGCTGAAAAAAATTACAACTAATAAACTATTAATATATTAAAAGAAGATTCTTATATGTTTTACAATATTAGGATTGCCTCNTTAGAGTGTGATTACCACTTTGAAAAGCTCAAAAATATTACATGATNTTGCTGCTATATTATTAGCAATTAGTCAAAATAGCTAAACCCTTTTTTAGGGTCAATNTTCAANAGTGATTCGAAGATCAATCGGATTACATTTTCTACGTCATCTTGATGAACCATTTCAACTGTAGTGTGCATATAACGCAAGGGCAGGGAGATTAAAGCAGAGGCAACTCCGCCATTGCTATAGGCAAAAGCATCTGTATCAGTTCCGGTAAAGCGAGAGGAAGCCAATCGCTGGAAAGGAATTTTATTTGCTTCAGCCGTTTTTATAATTTTCTCCCTTAGTTTATTTTGAACAGCAGGGGCATAGGAAATTACAGGGCCTTTCCCCATTTCTATATACCCTTGTTCTTTTTGATTAATCATGGGAGTAGTCGTGTCGTGACAAACATCGGTGACAATTGCAACATCTGGATGAATGGTGTTGGTTATCATTTCAGCACCTCTAAGCCCCACTTCCTCTTGAACAGAATTGGTAATGTATAATCCAAAGGGCAAATTAATTTTGTTTTCTTTTAATAATCGTCCTACCTCGGCAATCATAAACCCACCAGCCCTATTGTCTATTGCTCTACAGATGAACTTATCCTTATTAATAACTTGAAAAGTATCAGGGTAAGTTATCACACAACCAACATGAACCCCCATTTTTTTAACTTCGGCTTTGTCCTTTGCTCCAATATCAATGAAAATATTATCTAACTTAGGAGGATCTTCTTTTCCATTTTTTCGTGTGTGGATCGCAGGCCATCCAAATACGCCTTTAACAACTCCTTTTTTGGTGTGAATGTTAACCCATTTAGATGGAGCTATTTGATGATCGCTACCTCCATTACGAATTACATAAATTAGCCCTTTATCATTAATATAATTGACATACCATGAAATCTCATCCGAGTGTCCCTCTATTACAACTTTGTAGGGGGCATCTGGATTAATAATACCTACAGCTGTTCCATAGGTATCTGTAATAAAATCATCAACATATGGCTTCAAGTAATCCATCCATATCTTTTGACCCTCCCACTCATAACCAGTTGGAGAGGCATTGTTAAGATACTGTTCTAAAAACGTTAAAGATTTTTTATTGAGAATTTTCATTTGTAAATTTTTCAAAATCAACTGCTAAATTAATAATAAGTACTTAATTGAAAATTATAATACTTTGTTTTATTCATAAATTTGTTATTGATGAATTCAGTACGAATAATTATATTTTTTTTATTAGGTTGCTTTTCACAGGCTCAAATAAGCAATCTGGATAAACTCCCTCCAGAAAATTACTTTGTAATTGAGGGGGATACCATACTTCGCTCCGAAATAGAATTGAAAGAAGTAGTTGTATTCCAGCCTTTAAAGTTTTATAGCTATAACGAAGCAAAGCATTATGTTATATTAAGAGATCGAACTTACAGGGTTTATACCTACGCTAAACTAGCCGCAGATCGCTTAAACGTTTTGACAGAAAGGCTTGACCAAATCAAATCAAAAAGAAAAAGACGCGTCTATCTCAAGCGAATTGAAAACTTTATATATAACGAATTTGAGCAGGAGTTAAAAAAACTTTCACGGTCTCAGGGAAGTATATTGATTAAATTGGTACATCGCCAAACTGGAAACACCACCCACGAATTGGTAAAAAAACTCCGCAATGGTTGGCGGGCTTTTATATATCAAACCACTGCATCATTATTTAAGCTTTCTCTTAAAGACACTTATAACCCCAAGGAGATTTATGATGATTATTTAATAGAAGATATATTACAACGAGCCTTTTCAGAAGGACGATTGGAACGACAGGATACCGCTTTAGATTATGACTTGGATGCTCTCTATGATTATTGGAAAGAAAACAAGCCAAAATTTAAATATAAAAAAGCTTCATAACTACTTGTAAACACTTGATAAATAGGTCATTCTTTTCTTCCATAATTTAAATCTAAAGATTATTAAAAAAAAAACTGTAAAAAGCGTGCAAACTTTAAAAAAGCAATCTATATTTGCACCCGCTAAAAGGATAATTCCTTATGGCTTTAAGTTCATTGAAAGATAATATTAAAATGACAGCGCGTATCAATTTGATACAAGCGAATTAGAACCATTTTGAGACCAAAGTCAATTACGTTGTTAGTTCGTTAATAATATTAAAAAACTACAACGAAGAGTTTGATCCTGGCTCAGGATGAACGCTAGCGGCAGGCTTAACACATGCAAGTCGAGGGGTAACAGGGATTGCTTGCAATCCGCTGACGACCGGCGCACGGGTGCGTAACGCGTATGCAACCTACCTT
>NHFW02000002.1 GCA_002171295.2 Flavobacteriaceae bacterium TMED121 | reverse complement strand
CTCTTAAATTATTTATTAATTAATATCTCGTATGCCCTTTGAACTTCCCTAAACTTTTCTTCTGCGCCCTTAATCATCGCAGTATTGTCACTCCTAATCTTATCTGGATGATATTTTTTTACCATATTTCTATAGGCGGTTTTGATTTCGTCTTGGCTGGCGTTAGGTTCAACCTCGAGAATTTTATAGGCGTTATCTGTATTTTTAACAAACATCGCCTTAATACTCTCAAAGTCTGGTAAGTTTAAACTTAAACCAGAAGCTATTTGAGAAAGCTTTTGTAATTCTGAATCTGACACACTACCATCAGCATTGGCAATTCCAAACAAGAAATGAAGAATTTGAAGTCGGGTTTCATACCGTGTTTGTTGGACAAAAACTCGGGTTATTTCATCTAGTCGCTGAACTTCTTTTTTAATCTCTTTGTTGAAGGTTTTAAAAATTGAATCAGCTCTATTTTTACCATATTGAGCAATAAAAAAATTTCTTACAAAACTTAATTCTTTTTGTTCGATTTTTCCATCAGCCTTTATAATCATTGCAGAAAGCGCTAAGAGATTTAATTCAAATTTTTCAGGTTTAATTGAGTATGAATTAGTTCTAATATTAAATGAATTTTTTGAAAGAAGTTCAATAAAACTACCTATAAAAAACCCTATAATTGCACCAGGGAATCTCAAAAATGAATAGCCTAAAATAGCAGCGAGCCACTTAATCATGTATAAATTTTAAAAGCATAAAGATACGAATGTCAATAAAAAATAGATTGCCCTATTCTTTTAAAAAACAAGTTTTTTATCTTTGTGAAAAATAACATTATGTATCCAGTTGAAATTGTAAAACCCATGAAAGATGAGTTGACTAGTATTGGGTTTGAGGAATTATTATCTAGTGAAGCGGTTGAAAATAGTTTATCAAAGCCTGGGACGACCTTGGTAGTTGTAAATTCAGTATGTGGTTGTGCAGCTGCAAACGCCCGCCCCGCTGTTAGAAAATCCCTTGGAAACCAAAAAACTCCAGATAATTTAGTAACCGTTTTTGCTGGAGTAGATCGCGAGGCTACTGATGCTGCTCGTTCAAAAATGATTCCTTTTCCACCCTCCTCACCAAGCTTAGCTTTATTTAGAGATGGCGAATTGGTGCATATGATTGAACGCCATCATATTGAGGGCAGAACGGCAGATTTAATTGCTGAGAATCTGAAGGGGGCTTACAATGAGTTTTGTAACTAAATAAATTTCTCCCTAAAATTTTTATTATTCCTTGTCGTGAAAAAAATAATTGCATATCCATTCACGATAATTTATTATATTCTNTTTGGATCNACTTTAGGAATTTTTCACCTACTTCAAATCATAGCCTACAATTTTTTTGGGTATTCTGGTCACAAAAAAACTGTGGATTGGATGAATTTTTTTTTATTAAGATGTCTCAGTTTTTTAGGTATTCAAATCCTTTTTGACAAAAAACTTAATCTAACCGTTGGTAAACCTTTAATTATAGTAGCTAATCATCAAAGCACTTATGATATTCCACCTATTATATGGTATCTAAAAAAATTTCATCCAAAATTTATCAGTAAAAAAAAGTTAGGAAAAGGGATACCTGGTGTATCATATAATCTAAGAAATGGAGGTTCTGTTCTTATTGATCGCAGACGACCCCAAGAGGCTATAAAGTTGATTAAGATATTCGCACAAAAAGTAGAACGAAATAAATGGAGTGCTGTAATATTTCCTGAAGGAACGAGAAGTCGAGACGGTAAACCAAAAAAATTTCAAAAAAAAGGGCTTATCACCCTATTTGAAAATATACCTAGCGCAGTCATATTACCCATCAGCATTAATAATTCCTGGCGACTTGCCCAATACAATTATTTTCCAATTCCGATGGGTGTAAAAATTACTTTTACCTCTCACAAGCCAATAATCTTAGGCGATATAGGTATAGAAAAAGCTTTATCCCAAGTAGAGAGAGTTATTCAGGGCGGAATTAATTTGACAACGCTAAGTTGATAAGAAAAGTTGTTCCCTTTTTTCCTGTTTCGTATTTGATTGTTCCATTGTGTGAATCGATAATATTTTTTACAATCCCTAATCCCAGGCCCATTCCTTTAGTTTTTGTAGTGAATTTTGGTTCAAAAACTTTAGATCGAATTGATTCTGGGATACCTCTTCCATTGTCGATAAATTTAATTTGAACTGATTTCACCTCCTTTATAATCTCCACTGTGATCTTGGGTTGCTTTCCTTGTCTAGATGCTTGAATACCATTTTGAATCAAATTAGTAATTACTCTAATCCATTGGGTTCGATCTAATGGTAATTTAATTTCTCTGTCAGAACTTGTAAACCTAATGTCGATTCCATCAAAAATTTCCAAAGAACGTCGAGTAATTTTGACCAAATCAGACTTTACAAGTTTTGGAGTAGGTAAGGTTGCAAAGTCTGAAAAAGCGTTAGCTACATCGCTCATAGTGTCTATTTGCTCAATCAATATTTCTGAAAACTCAGCTATTTTTTCCTCATTATCCGAGTCATTAACTGAAAACTTTCTTTGAAAACTTTGAACAGTAAGACGCATTGGCGTGAGAGGATTTTTTATTTCGTGAGCTACTTGTTTTGCCATTTCTTGCCAAGCCTGCTCTCTTTGGTTTCTCGCTAAAAGTTCAGCACTTTTTTCGAGCTCATCTATCATATTGTTGTACGAGTTGATTAAACTCGAAATATCTCTGGGAGCATTTTTTAGTTGAATTTTTTCATTTTGTTTTAAAAGTCCAGTTTGATCAATTTTCATACGAATTGTTTCCAATGATCTAGAGATATATTTAGAAATAAAATAAGCCAAAACAATTGCTACCAAGAGCATAATCAAGTATATTTTGTATAGGCTTTGTAAGAAAGTGNTTAGTTCGTTTTCCGAGAACGAAACATCCTCGAAATATGGAAAAAATAAAATACCATATGGATTTCCAAATTCATCCTTTAATATACTATATGAAGACTGAAAATTTCCAATTTCATCATCGTTTTTCTCCAAAACTCTTCTTTTATTATTACTAATAATTTTAGAAAGAAGCCCTTTGTCGATGGTATAATTATTTGCAATAATTTTAAGAGGTAAAAAAGAAGTAAAAAGTGCTTTACCATTAATATCAAAAACAGAGTAATTAACGTTGTGAATTTTTATTACCGCACTAAATTCGTCATTATGATCCTCCCACGAATCATATTTTTGATTAAATAAATTATTCTTCTCGACTAAGTAATTTATTTGTTTTCTTAATTGACTTTCTTTACGATTTAATCGAAAAATATTATAGTCAATAGATTCATTTTGATATTGGTAATAAGTGGCAAATAGAATTAACAGACAAGCCATGAGAACTAACAGTATCATGGAGAGAAAAACTTGAGTTCTAAGCGATATGTGCTTAAATAAGTTAATCATTATTAAGATTTGATTTCTCCCTAAAAACTTTATATAATCTTATTAATAACGTCAAAATAATTCCTAAAAAAAGTACTCCTAAAAAAATAGAAATCCAACTTATAGCATTTTTTAAGATTGCCAAAAATACAATCACAAATAAAAACAAAGTAGCCCCTTCATTCCAAATACGCATAAAATTTGAAGAATAATTTATTTCGTCTTTTTGTAATTGCAAAAAAATCTGATGGGTTTTAAAGTGATAGGCAAATAGTAAAAAGACAAAACTAATCTTGATTCTCATCCAAGATTCTTCGATCCAAGTAGGAACTAGGACCATTAGCCAGACAGCAAAAATTGTTGCTAAAATTGCTGAAGGCCAGGCAATAAAATACCATAATCTTCGCGACATTATTTTAAGCTGTTTCTCTAATATATCTTTTTCAGGGGGATTCTTTTTGGACGCTTCTATATGATAAATGAATAGTCGAGGCTCATAAAAAAGACCAGCAAACCATGTAATCACAAATATTAAGTGAAGTGATTTAATATAGTTATAATACTCCATTTAGTTTTAAGGATGGTTTAATACTGCATTTAGTCAACCAATTAATTCACAAATTACAAAAACTTAACTAATGAAAGTCTGAATAGAATAATATGGATTATTATTTTAGATATTTTTTTAACTCATAAATTAAAAAACTACCAGTAAATAAACTAGCTAAAGATTCTGCAACTGGAAAAGCCAACCAAACACCATTTATTCCCATAAATTTCGGAAAAAAATATAATAGAGGAATAAAGAAAAACCCTTGTCTAGTTAACGTTAAAAGTAAAGCAGGAATCGCTTTTCCAATAGCTTGGTAATAGGCTGCTCCGATAAGTTGAACCCCAACAATTGGTGTAGCCGCAAAAACCCATCTAATTGCAGTAGGTGCTTTTTCTAACACTATTGGATTGTCTGTAAAAATTCCTGCAATTGAATTTGAGAAAAAATAAATAAGTAAGAAAACCAATGTAGCAAATCCAGAGGCATAAATTAATGCTGTTCGTATTACTTCTTCAACTCTTTTTTTATGGTTTGCACCATAACTATATCCTGCAATAGGAATAAATCCTTGGGTAATTCCCAAAACTGGAAAAAGTGAGAACATTAGTAGCCTGCTAATGATCGCATAAACTGCTATTACGGACTCACCGCCCAAATTAAAAAGAATATTGTTGACTAAGAGAACAGATATACTTACTATACTTTGTCTTGCAAGGGTTACAAAACCGAGTGCTCCGATTTCTTTAGTTATACCTATGTCTAATTTTAAATCGTCCCAACTTGGATGGAGCTCAGAACGTTTAGAATTAAAAAAAGAAAAAATATAGGCGGCGCAAACAAGATAAGAGAGAGATGTTGCCCATGCAGCCCCATACATGCCAAGATCAAGTATATAAATAAATAGATAATCCATCAATAAGTTAGAAATCGAAGGAAGTAGCATTGCATACATTGCGTATTTAGGCTTACCTTCCGCACGGATTACATTATTTCCCATCATACAATATCCAAGAAAAGGGACACCGTAAAGTACGATCGTATAATAAATTTTTGAGGGTTCAAGAAGCTTACCTTTCCCGCCAAATGCAGGGATAATTATATCTATAAAACTTAACCCAAATATTACAAAACTTGTAGTCAATAAAAATGTCAAAACGATTTGATTCCCGAAAGTTTTGGTTGCACGATTAAGGTTTTTTTGACCGAGTGCTCTCGAGATAATCGAACCGCCAGCAATTCCGATTGCCATACCCAGTGCAGCGATGAAAAAAGAAACGGGTAAGACTACATTTATTGCAGCAATTGCATTCACACCAATCCATTTTCCAACAAAAATAGTATCGATTAATACATTTAAAGACATAACCAGAATTCCAATTGATGCTGGAACGGCTTGCTTTATAAGTAGTTTAGGAATAGGTTCAATACCAAGGTATGCAGATCTATCTTTCATAAGGTTTTAGCCGTTTCAGCTAAAGCCCACTCGTCAATCCATCTACTCATAACATTTACCCAGTCTGGACGGTCATTTATACAGGGAATAACAAAAAGTTTTTCTCCCCCTTTTTCTTCAAAATCTTCCGCAGCCTCCATCCCTATTTCTTCTAATGTTTCAAGGCAGTCAGAAACAAACGCTGGGGTGGCAATAGCCATTTTTTTTACTCCTTTTTTTGCAAATTTTGCAACTGTTTTGTCGGTATATGGCCTTAACCAGGGATCAAGACCTAATCGAGATTGGAAACTCGTGGAGAAAGTGCCTTCTTTTAATTCTAGATATTCAGCTACCTGTCGAGTGGTTTCATAACATTGATGACGATAGCAATATTGGTGTGCCTTAGAGGAAGTTTGACAACAACTTTTATCAATTTTACAATGTGATTTAGTCACATCAGATTTTCTAATATGTCGTTCTGGTATTCCATGATAAGAGAATAAAAGATGTTCCCATTCTTTACCTTTTAAGTTTTCTTGAATACTTTCTGAAAGCACCCGAATATAGTCTGGATGATTATAAAATGGAGGTAAAACGGTAAAAGATACTTGTGGGTGATTTTGTAATCGAACTTCTTCGGCTAGGACCAAAATAGTTTCTGTAGTTGCCATGGCAAATTGAGGGTATAAAGGAATCAATATAATTTCATTTATACCTTGATTCACCAAGTTTTTTATTCCCTCTTCAATTGAAGGAGTTCCATATCGCATAGCAAGTTCAACTGGGATAGTAACCTTTTTTTGAACAGATTGCCGAAGTCTTTTGGAAAGAACTATCAGGGGAGATCCCTCCTCCCACCATATTTTTTTATAGGCTTTTGCAGATTTTTTTGGACGAGTATTAAGAATGATGCCCTTTACCAAAAAAGTCCTGAGTGCTTTGGAGAGATCAATAACTCTTTCATCCATCAAAAACTCTCCCAAATATCGTTTTACATCTTTAGGATCCGGACTGTCGGGAGACCCTAAATTGATCAACAATGCTCCTTTCATTTATATTTTTTTACGAAGATACTGACATTAAATATTTTTTGGGAGTCGTCCCAAATTTCTTTTTAAAAGCTGAAATAAAATGACTTGAAGTACTGTATCCAAGCTTAATACTAATCTCGTTGACATTGTATTGTTTAGAATTGAGCATACTTCGAGCCTCATTCATTTTATAGTCAAGTAGATATCCGAAAACCGTTTCCCCATATATTTGTTTAAAACCTTCTTTTAGTTTTTTTACATTCAAACCTATTTCACTTGCCAAATCCTGAAGGGTTGGAGGCTCGGTCATTCGGTTCAAAATGATCTCCTTGACTTTTCTTATTTTCCTNACGTTTTCTTCATCTACCAAAAATGGGCATTGTTCAATATCCGTATCTTCATTTTTATTAAAAAACAGACTCAATAATTCATAAACCTTTCCTTTAAAATAGAGGGGCTTTATGCTCTCGTGAATCTTGGCCTCTAATATTTGACTCAAAACTACGCTCATCGCTGGAGTAATATTTCTGGTGTCATAGTATTTTTTTGTGTTATTCTCAGGACTTAAAAAAGGGATGTGATCTGCATCTTCAGAAAAAAGATTATGGAATTTTTTTATAGAAATCACCAAGCTAACTAAAGAGGAATATGGAGAAAGTTTTAAATCAATTGGAAGAGCTTTTAAAGGATTGTATAAAAGATTAACAGATTTTGACGTTAATGGAAGTTGATATGNTCCTTCATTGAANTCAAAGAATCCAGANCCTTTTTGGCAAAAATGAAACTGAATAAATTCATGACTNACTGCTTCCTNAAANTCAANTNTATTTTCATCNTCATTAATNAATCTTAGAATATAAAAGCCATTTTCAATTATTGTTTTATCCATGGTACCTCTGTCGTTGTTTTATTAAATTCTTATTTAGAAAGAGTCTAAACTAGACAATTNTATTTCTACCCAAAATTATTATATTTAAAGGGATTTNAAAAAAAATACNNCAAAAATCCTTATTAGTTGTTAATAGTTCCTTTAGCGTTGTTTTTTCATCGTTCCCCTGTTTAAATTTGCATAAAACTTATAAATAACTTTTGAAGAATATNATTGGATACTATGTTGTTGGGCTAAGTTATAAGAATGCAGATTTGTTAACCCGTGGGAAATTTAGTCTTAGTAAAAACCAGATAAACCTTTTGTTGGAACATGCGAAGGCAGAGGGGTTAAATGAATTGATGGTTATCTCCACCTGTAACCGTACAGAACTTTATGGTATTGTGGAGGATCCTCAAATACTAATTGACTATTTGTGTAAGTTTTCTCAGGGAACNCAANTTCAATTTAATAAAAAGGGATATGTNCTTAGTGAGCAGAAAGCAATCAATCACGTNTTCCAAGTAGGNTGTGGATTAGATAGCCAAATTATNGGAGATTTTGAAATTATTGGACAGCTTAAAAAGAGTTTTTACAATTCGAAAAAGCACGATATTGTCAATGGATTTACGGAGCGACTTGTCAACTCGGTGATACAAGCCAGCAAAAGAATTAAAACCGAAACCCAATTATCTTCTGGCGCCACCTCTGTATCGTTTGCTTCAGTTCACTACATTCTTGAAAATGTTAAAAATGTCAAAAATAAAAGTATTTTACTTTTTGGGACTGGAAAAATAGGAAGGAATACTTGCGAGAATTTAATTAAACATACTCAAAACGACCATATTATTCTAATCAACCGATCAGAGGAAAGTGCTCATAAAGTTGCTGGTAAATTTAACTTGGTAGTTAAAAATATAATGGATCTCAATCAAGAAATTTCTAAAGCAGATATTCTCATTGTAGCAACAGGAGCAGATGATGTTACTGTAGATGTATCCATTATCGCAAATAAAAAGCCCTTGCTCATTTTGGATTTATCCATCCCTTCAAACGTTGATACTCAACTTAAAAATCTTGATAATGTTACGGTAGTTAATTTAGATGAACTTTCTCAACTGACTAATGCTGCCTTGAAGAATCGAAAACAATATGTTCCTGAGGCTAAAACGATTTTAAAAGAAATTCAAAATGATTTCTTACAGTGGTTAGCTCATAGGAAATTTGCCCCAACCCTTAGGGCCTTAAAACAAACATTGCTAAATGGTCAGTTAAGCAAGCAAGAAGAGGCTCAAGAGTTTTCACAAGTTGTATACAAGCTTACTGGTAAAGTCGCTAATTATCTCAAAGAAAACCCATCCAAAGCAGATCAAACCTTAGAGCTGATTCAGCAGGTTTATCAATTGGATGCAGAGTAAGATGTCAATTAATACTCTTCGCATTGGTACCCGTGAAAGTAAACTTGCACTTTGGCAAGCACAACAAGTAAAAGACTCCTTAGAAACCAAAAGTATTTCTCCACAACTTATTCCCATAAAAAGCGATGGAGATATTAACTTAACCAAGCCAATATACAGTATGGGTATTAAAGGGGTTTTCACTAAGGCTTTAGACATAGCTCTTTTAGAAAATCGAATTGATATTGCTGTACACAGCCTTAAAGANGTGCCTACGCAATTACCACAAGGTTTAATTTTAGGTGCTGTAATACAAAGGGGGAGTGCCAGAGATGTATTGGTTTACAATGAAAAGCCAAATTTAAATGCTCCCGCAACTATCGCTACCGGTAGTTTGCGAAGAAAAGCTCAATGGCTAAATCAATATCCCAATCATACCTTAGAAAACCTGAGGGGTAATGTCCATACCCGAATGGATAAATTAAAAAATGCTGATTGGCAAGGTGCTATTTTTGCGAAGGCTGGTCTTAGCCGTGTTGCTCTTTTGGGGTCTCAATTTCAAGAGTTGAAATGGATGATTCCAGCTCCTGGTCAGGGCGCCATAGGGATAGTATGNCGCAGTAATCAACTTACGATAATTAATAAGATAAAACCTCTTCATGATGAAGCCACAGGTGTTTGCGTTAATATTGAGCGAGAATTTTTAAGATTATTAGAAGGAGGCTGTACTGCTCCTATTGGGGCTTTCGCTCAAGTTNATGGATCTGACATCTNATTTNAAGCAGGGCTTTTCTCCTTAGATGGTAAAGAGGCCATTACTNTTAATCATCAAGGAAGAATTTCTGAGGCTAATTATATGGCTAATAAAGCTGTAAAAGAAGTTTTATCCCAGGGAGGAGATCGATTAATGGAAATCATAAAAGAAGAATTATGAAGCGACTGCTTTCCACTAAAATATTATCCAAGGAATTTAAAGACCGANTAATAGTCCATCCTTTCAGTTTGGTCGAACAGTCATTCATTCAAATTAGTCCAATACAAAACCTTGAACTGACCGATTCTCATCAAGCTGTTATTTTTTCAAGTCAAAATGCGGTTAAAATTGCTTTAGCAAACCTAAAAATCAAATCATTAGTCGATCAAAAGCCAATTTATTGTGTCGGAAAAAAGACCGCATCACTTTTAATCAAAAACGGACAGAAAGTAGTTAAAATTGCTTTAAACTCGTTAGAATTAGCTCAATTTATAATAAAAAANCATCAAAATGAGTCTTTTTCGTTCTTTTGTGGAAAATCAAGAGTTTACGATTTAGAGGATATTTTATCGTTAAATCATATTCCAATTCAGCCAGTTGAAATTTATGAAACCCTTCCCCAGCCCTTTATTGTAAAAGGGTACTTTGACGGGCTTATATTTTTTAGTCCTAGTGGTGTTAAAGGTTACGCAATTCACAATGGATTTGAAGACACCCATTGTTTTTGTCTGGGTTCAACCACCGCGGAAGCTGTTCGAGAATTCACCCCTAAACTTTCCGTAGCAAAAACTCCTAGTGAGTCCCAATTATTTCTTTCAATCACAAAACACTTTAATCAATAAGATGGATAACAATTTACTCATACAAGCCCTTAAAGGATCGCCTGTAGAGCGACCACCTGTTTGGATAATGCGACAAGCTGGAAGATACCTTCCCGATTTTATGAAGCTCAAAGAAAAGTATGATTTCTTTACGCGCTGTCGAACCCCTGAGCTAGCGACAGAAATTACCCTTATGCCCATCGATCAAATTGGGGTTGATGCTGCTATAATTTTCAGTGATATATTGGTGGTATTGCAAGCGATGAATATTGAGGTTGAAATGCGAGATGGAATTGGACCCTATCTGCCAAGTCCCATAAAAGATAAAGCTAGCCTTGAACAGTCAATACTTCCAGATGTTCATGAACATCTGGGGTATGTTTTTGAAACAGTAAAGATGATTAAGAATGAATTGAAGGAACAGGTTCCGTTAATAGGTTTTGCAGGAGCCCCATGGACTTTACTCTGCTATGCTGTTCAGGGGCAGGGGTCCAAAAATTTTGACCGTGCCAAAGCTTTTTGCTATCAGCATCCTGAACTTGCAAATGAGTTTCTCCAAAAAATTACAACTACTACTATTGCTTACTTAAGAGAGAAAGTAAAAGCTGGGGTAGATGTAATTCAATTGTTTGATTCTTGGGGAGGGTTGCTGACTCCCAAGGACTATCAAGTTTTTTCATGGCCTTACATACAACAAATAATTGATGCATTGAGTGGTACAGTTCCGGTGATTGTTTTTGGTAAAGGCTGTTGGTTTGCTCTCAAAGAAATGAGTAAATCTGGAGCTGCAGCTCTGGGGATTGACTGGACGTGTAGTGCGAGAAATGCTCGATACCTTTCTGGAGGTCAGATTACTTTACAAGGAAATTTTGATCCATCAAAATTACTTTTGCCTATTCCGGAGATCAAAATCCAAGTTAAACAGATGATCAATGAATTTGGAAAAGACCGTTACATCGTGAATCTTGGTCACGGCATTCTTCCGAATATTCCTGTTGACCATGCAAAAGCTTTTGTTGATGCAGTTAAAGAATATCAATCCTAAATCTATTACCGTCTTGAGAAAAAGATTTAATTGTTACATCGAAAAGCTTCAGGATAAAATCACAAATAAAATAGGTGATTTAGATCCTGATGCAAGGCTCAAAGAAGACCTTTGGAAGCGAGAAGGGGGTGGTGGTGGCCGAACTCGAGTCATTGAAAATGGAGCGATTTTTGAAAAAGCAGGGGTTAATATATCAGCAGTTCACGGGGAGTTACCTGTGAGTATGAAAAATTATTTTAAAGTGAAAACGGGACAATTTTTTGCTTGTGGTTTAAGTCTTGTGATCCATCCTAAAAATCCATTCGTTCCAACAGTTCACGCAAACTGGAGGTATTTTGAACTTTATAATTCCAAGGGCGATATTCAAGATCAATGGTTTGGAGGAGGTCAGGATTTGACTCCATATTACGTTTTTGAGGAGGATGTCCGCCATTTTCACCAAGTTTGTAAAAAAGCATGCGACCTTCATAATGAAGATTTTTATTTTAAGTACAAAAAAAAATGCGATGAATATTTTTGGAACACGCACCGCGATGAGGCTCGTGGATTAGGAGGTTTGTTTTTTGACTACTTGCGACCCAACAAAAAATTTAGCATCGAAAAATGGTATGATTTTATAACCGAAGTTGGGAATCATTTTTTGGAAGCTTATGTTCCTTTAATAGAAAAAAGAAAAAATATGAGTTTTTCTGAATCACAAAAGGCTTGGCAGGAGATCCGGAGGGGACGTTATGCAGAGTTTAACTTAATCCACGATAAAGGCACTTTATTTGGATTAAAAACCAATGGTAGAATTGAAAGTATTTTAATGAGTCTCCCACCGCGTGTTCAATGGCGATATAATTATCAAGTAAAAACTAATAGTCCGGAGGAGGAACTAATTTCCATTCTAAAAAACCCTCGGGATTGGATCTAAATAAATCTTATTTAAATTTGTAAAATATGTACCCCAACCAACGAAATAGAAGATTAAGGCAAAGTCCTGCTATTCGCGCTTTGGTAAGTGAAAATCAATTGTCAGTCAATGATCTCATGTTGCCGCTATTTGTTTGTGAAGGAATCCACGTGAAGGAACCTATTAATGCTATGCCTGGATGTTTCAGAATGAGTCTAGACTTGTTAAAAGAGGAAGTGAAAACTATATGGGGTTTAGGTATTAAAGCCGTACTTATTTTTGTTAAGGTTTCAGACAGTTTAAAGGATAACCGTGGAACTGAAACTATTAATCCTCAGGGATTAATGCAGCGGGCAGTAATGGAAATTAAATCTACCGTTTCCGAAATGGTCGTAATGACTGACGTAGCTCTCGATCCTTATTCCTCCTTTGGGCACGATGGTATAGTAGAAAATAATAAAATTTTGAATGATCCAACTATTGAAGTTTTATCCCAAATGGCCTTAAGTCATGCTCATGCAGGAGCTGACTTTGTAGCGCCAAGCGATATGATGGATGGAAGGGTCTTAAGTATAAGAACAACCCTTGAGAAAGCTGGTTTCTTTAATATAGGTATAATGAGTTATAGCGCTAAATACGCTTCGGGATTTTACGGTCCTTTTCGTGAGGCTTTAGATTCTTCTCCAGGTTTTGGTGATAAACAAACCTATCAGATGGATCCTGCTAATAGATTGGAGGCAATTACTGAAACAACAAGAGATATTGACGAGGGTGCTGATATTGTTATGGTAAAACCTGGAATAACCAATTTAGATATCGTACGTGAAATAAGGGATAATGTCGATGTTCCCATTGCAGTGTATCAGGTAAGTGGAGAATACGCAATGCTTAAGGCAGCCTCCGAAAAGGGTTGGTTGGACCACGATACTGTCATGTTAGAACAGTTATTGGCCTTTAAAAGAGCAGGAGCTAATTTTATTGCTACCTATCACGCAAAGGAAGCAGCTACATTAATTTGCTAACATAAATAATGAATCATATAAAATTTAGGGATTTTTATTAAAACTTTTTTTAAATCCTTTGAATTGAACTTTACTTGATATATTGTGAAATGTTCCAAAAAAGTATCCTAGGAAATTTAATTATAATGAATAAAGTTTATTTAAGGGATTATCTTTTTTGTCTAGATAAATGAGTACATAGATGATTCATCATAGCTAATGAAGTGAATTATTAAAAAATAATTGAATTTTTGAATGCACTATAACCCAGTTAAATCTTCCTTAAAAAATTAATAGTATAGACTTTCAGATTAGAATGTTAAAAATTCTTTTACATTATTCCAGTATTACAAAAATAATTTATCAAAAAGCTGGTAAAGAGTTTCGTGATTCAAAAATGTAAAAATGCGTAGCGTAAACTAGAGCTTAAAGTTTATTTTCAATTGACTTTACTTATTTTTTGCATCAATGGATCTATGATTAGGTATTTATGTTAGANATAAATAAAGCGACTACTTCATNAGCACTCTGGTTAACCAAAATAAATTAGCGTATTTTAGTAAATAAAAATAATGAAACGTACTTTGACAAAAGNAGGCTTTGCTTTTGCAATTTTTTTTTCGCTTCTATATATCTCCAGGTATAGTTATCTCATTACCGGGATAAGTACGATTTATTTACAGGGACACACAACTGCATTTCTTGAGGATTACAAAAGTTTTNATAACAGTCCAATTAATGAGGCTAATATTCAAAATTCATGGCCTAAACATAAATTATACAATTCCATTTCGATAAATGATGATTTGAAAAAGTATAACCTAAAAAGAAAAACAGTGGCATATTTGGTCTTTAAAAATGACAGCCTTTTGTTCGAGAAATATTATGATGGCTTTAATGAATCTTCCAAAAGCAACTCATTTTCAATGGTTAAAAGTATAGTGTCTGCTTTAATGGGCATAGCTATTCAAGAGGGTTATATCAAAAGCTTAGATCAAAAGATAATTGATTTTATACCCGATTTAAAAGGTCCCTATGCCGAGCAGGTTTCCATTGGAGACTTATCCAGTATGGCNTCAGGACAAAAGTGGAGTGAAGAGTATTANAATCCCTTTTCAGTTACCTCNGCATCCTATTTTGTAAAAAATTTAAATAAATTAATACTCGAACAGCCTATTACATCAGAACCAGGAAAAAAATTTAAATACCAAAGCGGAACTACGCAACTTTTAGCAATGGTAATTAAAAATGCAACTGGAGTAACCCTAAGTGAATATTTGTTTCAAAAACTTTGGCAGCCTTTAGGAGCAAAAGGAGCCCTTTGGCAGTTGGATAGTAATACAAATGGAATGGAAAAAGCATTTTGTTGTTTAGCATCCAATGCTCAAGATTTTGCTCGATTTGGGAAGCTTTATAAAAATCATGGTCAATGGAATGGAAAACAAATTTTGGACTCATCCTTTGTTGCCCTCTCACTTAAACCCAGATTCCCAGAAAGTCCAGAATATGGATATGGATGGTGGTTAGACACCTACAAAGGAAAAAAAGTTTTTATGATGCGTGGGCATTTAGGACAGTACGTAATCGTTATTCCTGAGATAGATACTATGGTAGTTCGCTTAGGTCACCTTAAAGACGGTGAGTTAAGTGGAGTGGGGGNAAGCTCTGGAGGCGAACTTTTTACAAAGGATATTTATCTCTATTTAGATGGAGGTTTGGAAATGACTAAAAATCTTTAGGGGCTTAATGTNTAAATTACAAAAATGGAAATAAATTAAATACCCTAAATAGTGTCTAGTCANATTTTCAATATNTTTGCACTGATTTTTGTTTCAATATTTGGTNATAGTTTATTATCACAATCCATTGAAAATAAAAGATTTGAAGGTTATAGGCCTATCTGGTTTGAACTCAATCAAAAATATGAGTATGGAGATAAATATTCTGGAGCCCTAGGAACCTANACAGCTAAACATAGGCCATTAGCAATTTATTCATCGGAGACTAATAAAACTTTTTTTGTNTANGGNGGGACTAAAGACTACGATCAAAAACATCTTTTGTGTATGATTGGGGTNTATGNCCATTCCACTGGAGAGGTTTCGAGACCANTNGTCGTNTCAGATAAAATGGGTATTGATGATCCTCATGATAATCCATCATTATTGATTGATGACGATGGCTTTATTTGGGTGTTTGTTAGTGGTAGGGGAAGAAAAAGGCCNGGGTTTAAATATAAAAGTTTAGTTCCTTACAATATTGACGGATTTGTCAAATTAACTGAGGAAGAAATGACCTACCCTCAACCTTTAAATACCCAATTTGGACTGTTTAATTTTTTCACAAAATACACAGGTATAAGGCATTTATATTTTGAAAAGTCTAAGAATGGTCAAACATGGACTGATGACAAATTATTGGCTGCCATACCAGTTCGTTCAGGAGAAAATTCAGGTCATTACCAAGTAAGTGCCCAATATAAAGGGCAAAAAGTAGGAACTTTTTTTAATAGACACCCTTATGGGGAGGTCGATAAGAGAACTGACTTGTACTATATGGAGAGCAATGATTTTGGAAATACATGGCAGACTGTTGACCAATTTAAACTGAGGCTTCCCTTGACTGATTTGAATTCACCCGCAAGGGTAATGAATTATTCAGTAACTAAAAAAAATATTTATTTAAAGGATATGGTATATGATAAAAAAGGAAATCCTATTTGTTTATACCTAAAAAGTAATGGACACGAACCTGGCCCAAATAGTGCTCCTTACCAATGGGAAGTCACTCTATGGACAGGGAATAAATGGTCTACACATGAAATTGTTACTTCTGATCATAATTATGATATGGGAAGCCTTTGGGTGAATGAAAATCTATGGGAATTAGTTGTACCTTTTGGTCATACTCCCCAAAAATGGGGAGCTGGAGGGGAAATTGAAATTTGGACCTCTACAGATAAAGGTAAAAATTGGACTAAAGAAAAAGCGATTACTAAATCCAGTGAGTTCAACCATTCATATGTTAGAAAAGTAATTGATGGTAGATCCCCTTTTATTTTTTTCTGGGCGGACGGAAACCCAAATGAATTCAGTAAATCACAATTATACTTCGGTGATTTGGATGGTAATGTTTTTCGCTTACCTTACATAATGAAAGATGATTTTGAAAAACCTCAAAGAATAAGTTTTTAAATTGAGACAGAAAAAACAGAAAATGGAATTGTCACTTACATGAAAGCAAAATCACCTATACTATTTATTGATGGCTTGACTATTAATTCCGAAGATAGTATGCTTTTAGAGGGGTTGAGTTTTTCTGTTTTCCCAAATGAAATTATAGCAATTGTAGGGGAATCTGGAAGTGGGAAATCATTAACAGCTTTATCTATTGCTGGCCTTTTGTCAGACTCTAAACTGAAGGTGTCCAGTAAAAAAATGCGATTGGGGAAACATGATTTGTCCGCCTTATCTGCAAAAGATTGGGAAGAAATAAGAGGTAAAAACCTGGGTATGGTTTTTCAAGAACCTCAGTCGAGCTTAAACCCAAGCATGCGTTGTGGACCACAAGTGATGGAAAGGTTACAAAAATTTAAAAATGACGATAAGTATACCAATAAAATAAGAGTTCTCCTTTCCTTTGAACAGGTCCAATTACCTGATCCTGAGAGAATTTTTAGGGCCTATCCTCACGAGCTGAGCGGCGGTCAAAAACAAAGGGTAATGATTGCTATGGCTTTAATTTGTAACCCTCAATTATTGATTGCCGATGAACCTACTACAGCCTTGGATGTAACAGTCCAAAAAGAAATCCTTAGCTTACTTAAAGCTAAACAGAAAACTAATAAAATGAGTATTTTATTTATATCTCATGACCTTAGTTTGGTTGCAAAATTTGCTGACAGGGTTATGGTGATGCATCGGGGTGAGTTGATTGAAAATGAAAAAACAGCTACGTTATTTAAAAATCCCAGATCTGCATATACCCGTGGACTTTTATTTGCTCGTCCTCAATCTAATAAACGTTTGGAGCGTTTACCCGTCATTGCGGATTTTGCTTTGTTCAAAAAAAACTTTAAGTCTATTAGCCCCGCATCTCGAAAAAAAAGGCATAAACTACTTTATTCACAGTCCCCGATTTTGGAGGTAAAAGGGTTTAGTAAAGAATATCCTCTGACTAGAAATTGGTTTAAAGAAAATAAAACCTTAAAGGTAGTTAAAAACCTAAGCTTTAAGCTTTATCCTGGTGAGACTCTGGGTTTAGTTGGAGAGTCTGGCTGTGGGAAATCTACTTTAAGTAGAGCACTTATTAATCTGGATATTCCAACTTCGGGGGAAATCCTTTACCAGGGACGAGGTATAAACGGATTGGATCGTTTGAAAAAAAGGGAAATCCAACTCGTTTTTCAAGATCCGTTAGCCGCCTTACATCCGCTAAAAACCGTTGGAGATGCCATTTCTGAGCCACTTGAGATTCACCGATTGGTAAATGATAAAAAAGAACGAAGAGAAAGGGTAGTAGAATTATTAGAACAAGTGGGTATAAATGCAGGATTTTATAACCGTTACCCTCATGAACTTTCTGGAGGCCAACGTCAAAGGGTTGTGATCGCACGAGCACTTGCAACCCAGCCCCGGTTATTGATCTTAGATGAGGCGGTCGCGGCCTTGGACATTTCTGTTCAAGCACAAGTATTGAACTTATTAAATGACCTTAAAAAACAACTTCAGCTTTCCTACCTCTTCATTTCCCACGACCTGAACGTAGTTAAATATATGGCTGACCGAATAATGGTAATGGAAAAAGGTACTTTAGTAGAAGAGGGAGAGGCTGATGCATTGTATGACCACCCAAAAAATGTTTATACCCAAAAACTAATTGCGGCTCTACCTAGAATCTGATTGGTTTAATAAATCAATAAAAAGTAATAGGATTGGAGATTAAAGAACTCACTACGCTGAAAGTATGTTTATTTACTGTGTTAAGTAAAGTTAATTTTTATTTTAAGGTGCTGGATTAGGGATTTCTTCATTTATAGAATCAATGGCTTTTAATACTTCAGGGGATAATTTTATCTGATAGGTCGCAATGTTTTCCTCAAGCTGGGACAGGGTAGTTGCTCCAATAATATTTGAAGTAACAAATGAACGATCGTTGGCAAAAGCGAGTGACAATTCGGTAAGAGTAAGCCCTGCTTTATCAGCAAGATCGGCATACCGATCCGTGGCTTCGAAAGATTTTTTACCACTATAACGAGCCAGTCTTTCAAAAAGTGCTAAACGGCTTTTGGGGGGAATTTTTCCATTTCTATATTTACCAGATAGTACACCAAAGGCTAGAGGCGAATAGGCTAATAATCCAATATTTTCGCGATGACAAATCTCAGCACTACCAATTTCAAAAAGACGGTTGAGAAGGGAATAGGGGTTTTGAACGGTAATCATTTTTGTGGCGGAGCTTTTAGAAGCTTGAAGGAACCTCATTATGCCCCAGGGATTTTCATTAGACAAGCCTAGACGTCTGATTTTACCTGCTTTGATGTTTTCTTCCAGTGCATCCAATACAGCTTCAAAATTTTCAGTCCATGAATCATCTGGATTAAATTTAAAATTTCTTTTTCCAAAGGTATTGGTGATTCTTTCAGGCCAATGCAATTGATAGAGATCTATATAGTCGGTTTTCAGGCGCTTTAGGCTTTTATTTATTGCCTCGTTGATATGAGCTTTTTTAAAACTGAGGTTTTCCCGAATATGTTTGGTGTAGTCCCCAGGCCCAGCCACTTTAGTAGCTAAAATCACTTTATCTCGATGACCACTTTTTTTAAACCAAGTACCAATAATCCGTTCCGTTTCCCCCTGAGTTGAGCCACTAGCAGGAACGGGGTAGAGTTCTGCAGTATCAAAGAAATTAATCCCTTGATTTAATGCATAATCCATTTGTTCGTGACCATCAGCTTCTGTATTTTGTTTACCAAAGGTCATAGTACCCAAACATATTTTGCTCACCTTAATGTCAGTCCCTGGAAGTTGATTATAATGCATTGATCTAATCTAGTGTATTGATGATTTGCGTGATTTCATCAAGTTGTGGACTGAGAATAACCTCAATTCTTCGATTTGTAGCACGCCCCTCTCGGGTTGAGTTAGTGGCAATAGGAAGGTATTCTCCTCTGCCTGCTGCGGTGAGATTTTGGGGAAGTATTTCTATATTTTTAAGTAAGGTATTTACAATAGAAGTAGCCCGCTTTGTGGAAAGATCCCAATTGCCTTTTAGCGAGCCGCGTCCATTGTAAGGAATATTGTCCGTATGTCCTTCAATCAAAATAGAAATATCTGGGTTGTCTGCAAGGACTTTTCCCAGGCTTGAGATGGCGAGTTGACCTTCTGGTTCTATTGCCCAACTACCTGACTTAAATAGCAGTTTATTTTCCATCGAAACATAGACTTTACCATCACGAGCCTCTACGCGAAGCCCTTTGTCCTCGAAGTTTAATAGCGCATCCGATAGCTTTTCTTTGAGATCTACCATAGCTTTTTTTTGGCGAGCGATCAATCCTTCGAGTTCGTCTACTCGGGCAATTCTATCTGCAAGTTCGTTTTCTCGATCAGCTATTTTTTCCATCAATTCCTCATTATCAGTAATTCGAGCTTTTAGTGCACTTTCACTATTTTCCTTTAATAGTTCAAGGGAAGCTTGAAGCTTCTCTAGATTTTGATTTTTTACTCTCAAACTATCTTGAATAGCTGATAAAGCTTCCTCTTCTGCTTTGAATTTTTCATCCAATTCTTTTAGTTCTTCTTTAAGTGTTTCTATGGTTTTAGATTGTCGGTTATAGTTATCTTTCAATTGAGCGTAACGTGATTCTAGGTTATTAAAAACACGGTTTGATACACAGGAACTTAGTGTAAAAGCTATAAGGCTAAAGGCAATTATTTTTTTCATTTTAATTAAAATCTAGTTCTAGTACTACCGGGCAATGATCCGAGTGAAGTGCATCGGGTAAGAGGTAGGTTCGTTTTATATTATTTTTTAAGTTCTCACTGACCAGGTTATAATCAATGCGCCAACCTTTGTTATTATTCCGAGCATTAGCCCGGTAACTCCACCAGCTATATTGATGAGGTTGAGAATTAAGATAGCGAAAAGAATCGATAAACCCTCGATTCATAAATTGGTCAATCCATTTTCGCTCGTTAGGTAAAAAACCAGAAATCTTTTTATTACGTATAGGATCATGGATATCAATCTCTCGATGACATATATTATAATCACCAGAGACGACCAAATTGGGATAATCTTTTTTAAGATCGTCGATGTATGATTGAAATTCATCCATAAATTTAAATTTATAATCCAATCGATTAAGATTTGTTCCTGAAGGCAAGTAAAGGCTTATAATGGAAACCTTTTCGAAATCAGCTCGGATTACACGACCCTCAAAGTCTATATGCTTAATTCCAGTTCCCTTAGTAACATTAACTACTTTTTCTTTTGTTAAAATAGCCACTCCACTATATCCTTTTTTTTGCGCAGAGTGCCAATAATGATGGTAACCTAAATCCTCAAAAATAGTGGTATCCACTTGAGCTGCAATAGCTTTGGTTTCTTGTAAACAAACAACATCGGGAGTAACTTCTTGAAGCCAAGATGCAAAGTTTTTTTTTAGCGCTGCACGGATTCCATTGACATTGTAAGATATGATTTTCAAAAGATTTTTTTACAAAAATAAAAAAATGATTTATGATTAGTAGCTTTAAACTGACCTTTGGCGGATAAGATTTTAAAGCTTTTTCAACAATTCGCTTAAGGACAATTTTGACTGAACGAATTTAAATAGTGATTTTATTGCAACCCTTTCTTGAGTCATACTGTCTCGGTGTCTAATCGTAATAGTTTCATCCTCTATAGTTTGATGATCTACTGTCACACAATATGGAGTACCAAGTGCATCTTGTCTTCTGTAACGTCTCCCTATTGCGTCCTTTTCATCATAGGCAATTGTAAAATCCCATTTGAGATCTGTAACAATTTTCTTAGCGATCTCCGGGAGTCCATCTTTTTTGACTAATGGAAAAATTGCTAGCTTGGTTGGAGCAAGCTCAGGTGGAATCTTCAGTAAGACTCTTGTAGAGCCGTCTTTAAGAGTTTCTTCAGTTAACGCCTTGGAAAAAACTGCCAAGAACATTCTATCAAGCCCAATCGAAGTTTCCACTACATAGGGTAAGTAATTTTCATTTTTTTCGGGATCAAAATATTGAAGTTTTTTCCCAGCAAATTTTTCATGATTATTTAAATCAAAATCTGTTCGGGAATGAATACCTTCTAGCTCTTTAAATCCAAAAGGAAATTGGAATTCAATATCTGTTGCCGCATCAGCATAATGGGCTAGTTTTTCGTGGTCGTGGTAACGGTAATTACCCTCTCCTAAACCAAGATTATAGTGCCATTTTAAGCGTTTTTCTTTCCAATACTCATACCATTCTTTTTGGGTACCTGGAGGAATAAAAAATTGCATTTCCATCTGTTCAAACTCACGCATTCTAAAAATAAACTGGCGGGCAACGATTTCATTTCTAAAGGCTTTACCTGTTTGAGCAATACCAAAAGGGAGTTTCATTCGGCCTGATTTTTGAACATTTAGAAAATTGACAAAAATTCCTTGTGCAGTTTCTGGTCGTAAAAATAAATCAATGGCTGTATCTGCAGAGGCACCAAGTTTGGTAGCAAACATTAGATTAAATTGTTTAACATCAGTCCAGTTTTTTGATCCCGATTCTGGGCAGGCGATTTCCAAATCTTCGATCAATGCCTTGACATCAGCTAAGTCTTCATTTTCTAGAGACTTCCCCATTCGTTTGAGAATACCATCTGCTTTAGATTGGTAAACTTTTACACGTGGATTGGTTAACAGGAATTGTTCTTTATTAAAGCTATCTCCAAATCGCTTGGAAGCTTTAGAGACTTCTTTGTTGATTTTAGCTTCAATTTTAGCGACATAATCTTCGATTAATATGTCTGCTCGATATCTTTTTTTTGAGTCTTTATTGTCTATCAATGGATCATTAAAAGCGTCAATATGCCCAGAGGCTTTCCATGTAGTTGGGTGCATAAAAATCGAGGAATCTAAACCTACTATATTATCATTCAGTTGAACCATAGATCTCCACCAATATTCACGGATATTGTTTTTTAGGGCGACCCCATTTTGGCCATAGTCATAAACGGCACTTAAACCATCATATATTTCACTGGATGGGAAGATAAAACCATACTCTTTGGCATGGGAAATTATCTTTTTAAAGCTATCTGATTGATTAGTCATATGTCAAAAATAAGCCTTTTTCGTGTTTTGAGATGAGCTTGAATCTTTTTCAATCAAATATTTCACTTATTAATATTTTTGAGTCAGAGAAACAATAGGTATATGAGTCTAATTATTAAATAATTAACTAATATAATCCCTTTAGAATATTGTATTACTTTTGTCAGCACAACTCATGGGATGAATAGATCTGCTATTTACTTTTTACTTTCATTAGTCATCATTTCATTATTTCAATGCGCCAGAAGAAGTCTACCTACAGGTGGACTTAAGGACACTTTGCCCCCGGTAATGGTAAATGCCTCTCCGAAAATGAATACCATTTTTTTTGATAAGGAAAAAATCACAATCACTTTTGATGAGTATATTAAATTAGTTGACCTAAGTAAACAATTGATTATTTCCCCTCCACTAGAGTTAAATAAGTATAAGGTAAAACCTCAAGGCACGGTATCTAAAAGAATACAAATTGAGTTAATGGACTCTCTGCTTGATAACACTACATATACTTTCAATTTTGGAGAGAGTATAATTGATAATAATGAGGGGAATAAGCTCCCTTTTTTTAATTATGCTCTCTCTACAGGTGCAGTGATTGACTCTCTCGAAATAAAAGGAAAAATAACTGATGCATATAGAAGGGTAACCGATAACTATACGGCCATTTATTTATATCCTATTGATAGTACATTTACTGATTCTACAGTTTTTTTGAAAAAGCCTTTCTATGCAACTAGTACACTAGACTCTATAATTTACCATTTTAAAAACCTTCGACCCGACACTTATCAAATTATAGCAATGAAAGATGTAGGTGGAAATTATTTATTTGATCAAAATGTGGATAAAATTGGCTTTGTGGAGGATCCGATTACTCTTCCGGGAGATAGTTTAATAAATTTCAGGATTTTTAAAGAAGTCCCTAATTTGTTTTGGTCTCGTCCGTTTATTATCAATAAAAACAAAATTGGTTTTGGTTATTTTGGAAAACCAGACCCTTCAGCAATTAAAGTGCAGAGTAAGGTTCCAAGGAATTTTAGGTTCCTAATAAATAAAAACAGGGAAACAGATACTTTGAATTTTTGGTTTAGAGGCTCGAAGATTGATTCTCTAAAATTTGGGATTAAAGAAAAGGATACAACTAAAACCTATACCATCCAGCTAAAGGNTATAAAACCTGATTCTCTGGTTATTAATTCAATCACTAAAAACTCAATAGAATTAATAGANAGTTTTAAAATTAAATCCTCTTTACCCCTNGTAAAGATTAATATGGATTTGATAAAGATTATTGGATTGGACTCCCTAGAAGTNCCATTCAATGCTTATTTAGATAAAAACTATGATCAGTTAGCATTAACTTTTGATCCCTTACCAAATGATAACTATAAAATTCAATTTTATCCTGAGGCTATGATAGATTTTTGGGGACAAACTCATGATACCCTTAAATATTTTGTCAAAACCCGACCCATATCNGATTATGGCAATATTTTTTTACAAATTTTAAGGGATGATAAATCCCCATTTATCCTAGAGTTGGTCGATCTTGAGAGTAAATTGATAAGACGATATGACGAAATTAATGATCTAGACTATTATGAATTCAAATACTTGTTACCTGGTAATTACCTGTTTCGATACATTAGAGATAATAATGGGAATAAAAGATGGGATACCGGTAACTACTTAAAAAAAATTCAACCTGAAATGGTTTATTATTCAACTGATACAATTGATTTGAGAGCAAATTGGGATATTAATCAACAGTTAAAAATTCCCCCTGAAATATCTCCAATTTCTAAGATTGATTCCATAAAAATTTTAAATAAATAGTATCTTTAAAAAAAAATAAATGGGAGTAGGTAATATAGTTTTAGCATCGGTTTTAATTTGTCTTATTTTAGGTTTAGTGGCGATAATAAAATCAAGGTTTTAAATTGATTTTGTGCTAAATCTTTAAAGTTTATTAATAAAACTTCCAAGCGAGTCCTTAAAATAGATACCCTCTAGCCTCCTTAGTTTATTTAATTTCTGATGGGATTCTAAACCCCATAGTAGAAACTCCATCATAAAGTAGTGATCTTTTTCGTCCAGATCAGTTAGGTGTTTTTTAATAATTTTACTTAATCCAGGTACATCATCTAATATTTTACAATATTGTTTTTCATTCAGATCATCCTCAAAAAAAAGCTCATTGTCTTTAAAAAACCATTCTAGTATTTCATAGTATGGACCNNTCTCATTTGGTTTTTCTAATTTTTCAATTTTTGGAAAATACTTTGGAAATAGGGTCTTGATTGACATTGAGATTAAGTGAAATGAAACCTCATTGGCTCCTTCTTGTTCTCCTTCGTAAACCAGTTCAATTTTTCCATTTATTGCAGAAACTACACCCAGAAAGTCAGTCATTCTGATCGATGTTTTTTCATCTTGAGTTATTAGTAAACGTCTTTCTGCCGTACTATATAAATTTTCACAAGCTGTAATACTCATTCGAGCACTAACACCACTTTTAGCATCTACATACTCGCTTTTTCTCGCCTCAAAACCAATTTGTTCTAGGAGATCTTTAGCTATTTCAGGTAAATGAATATTTGCAGCTTTTTCTTTACTGATTTGGGCTTCTTGCTCAGTTATCTTTTTGGCAATTGTTAAGTTGTGGGGATAGTGTGTTAAAATTTGTGAGCCTATTCTGTCTTTAAGTGGGGTGACNATACTTCCCCTATTTGTGTAATCCTCTGGATTGGCNGTGAATATAAACTGAATTTCCAGAGGTAACCTTAACTTGAAACCCCTGACTTGAATTTCTTTCTCTTGTAAAATTGAGAAAAGAGCGACTTGAATTCGGGCCTGAAGATCGGGTAATTCGTTGAGAACAAATATGCAACGGTGAGCCCTTGGAATCATACCGAAGTGTAATACTTTCTCATCTGCATAGGTGAGCTTAAGCGTGGCTGCTTTTATGGGATCGACGTCTCCAATCAAATCTGCAACGGTTACATCTGGGGTTGACAATTTTTCGAAAAAACGCTCCTCACGATGTATCCAGCTAATAGGTGTATTTTCACCTTCTTCAGAAATCAATTCTTTCGCAAATTTAGAAATTGGCTTTAGTGGGTCGTCATTGATCTCGGAGCCCGAGACTATNGGAATCCATTCATCTAATAAGCTAGTCATTTTCCGAGCTAATCTAGTTTTGGCTTGTCCCCTTAATCCTAATAAATTAATATTGTGACCAGAAAGTATTGCTCTTTCAAAATCTGGAATGACTGTATTATCATAGCCAATAAGACCTTCAAAAGAATTCTCACCTTTGGTAATTTTAGCNCTTAAGTTATCCGCAAGTTCTTTTTGAATCGGNTTAGGTTGATAATCTNTTTTTTTTAACTCCTTTAGGGTACTAATTTTAGGTTGCTNCATTTCTATCCAAATCTTTTTTTTCTATTTTTCTCATAATCTTCAAAAATCATTTCACCCAGATTATTTAGCCCGGTGAAAAAAGCTTTTCCTTGATTGGCTTTGGTAAATTCCTGAACAAATTGTTTTAGGTAAGGATCTGAGGCAATCATAAAGGTTGTGATGGGTATTTTAAGTTTTTTGGCTTGACGTGCCATTATGTAACATTTCTCAACGATATCACGATCCAATCCTACACTATTTTTATAATAGCTTCCGTCTGACATTTTCAAACAACTTGGCTTACCATCCGTGATCATAAATATTTGTTTATTGGTATTCCGTTTTCTTCTAAGCATATCCATTGCCAATTTAAGACCAGCAACAGTATTTGTGTGATATGGACCAACTTGCAAGTATGGTAGTTCTTTTATAGAAATAGGTCGGGCGTCGTTTCCAAATACTAANACATCAAGNGTATCTTTTGGGTAACGTGTTGTAATGAATTCNGCTAGCGCCATAGCTACTTTTTTGGCTGGGGTAATACGGTCTTCACCATATAAAATCATGCTGTGACTAATATCAATCATCAAGATGGTACTCATTTGAGATTTATGGTGATTTTTTTCGACNACTAAATCGTCCNCAGTNATTTGAAAATCATCAATNCCAGCATTGATTTGAGCATTTTTAATGCTTTCAGTAAGTACAATATTTTCTATTGGATCTCCAAACTGAAANTTAGTTAACTCTCCCGAAATTTCATCTCCAATTCCTTGATGTTTGGTATTGTGATTTCCTAAACCTGATCGCTTTAATTTTCCAAAAATTTGTTTTAGCGCGTATTCTCTTAAAATTTTTTCAGTTTTGGCAGTGATACCCATTGATTTTTCACTTCCGTCAGGTTTTATTTCTGCCTTAACATACCCTTTATCGAGAAGATCTTCAATNAAGTCCTCAATGGTGTAACTTTCATCGGTTAGCTGGTATTCTTTATCCAATTCTCTAAGCCACTCAATGGCTTCATCAAAGTCTCCGGAGGTATGTGTAATTAATTCTTTGAAAATTTCAAACAGTTTCTCAAAAGGTGATTTGCTAATTGACTTGGGTTTTTGGAACAAAAGGCCTGTCCTCAAATCAGAAAGCTTCATATAAATTAGTTATTTGATGGAAATTCCTGTCAAAGATAAATTAAAAATAAACTAAAGAAAAGAGATTAAGCTTTGAAATTTAAAGGGATTTGATGTAATCCTCAAGAAGCGCTACCCCTTCTTTATGAACGCTTTTCCTTCCAATTTCGGGCATCATTATTCCAGGATCCACACTGTTGTAGCGATAAATCATGATTGATTTTTCAGGTTCTTTCGGAACAATACTGAATTTCAAATTTCCAGACCCTTTGCCAGCAGCAATGGGCGGCTTATAAATTCCTCTTCTTCTGTCATTTGTCTCGTAGTAAGTAAGATTAAGACCAGAATTTTTTGCAGGACCTAAGTCGTTGTGGCAGTGAGCACAATTGATATGAAGATAGGCCTTTGCTCTATCTTCAATATTTCCCGAGTTTTCTTCATCCCATACAGCGAATTTAGGACGAGCGTCTTTTTTTGGTAATCCTAACAAAATCTTTTGCTTAGAAAAATATTCCAACTGGTTGTGGATGATTCCATCATAAATATTTTTTCGATTTAATTGGCCTGCAATTGGTCCAATTGGAGTGATTTTTTTGTCTAGCATGTGACAACTTTTACATTGGGTTTGGTTGGGAATGATATAATTTAGACTTTTATTTTTTCCTTTATAATCAGTCCAACTAACCTGTGTTTCTCCTCCAACAATATTTAGATAGGCATCAGATTGTTCTTTGTTCCAAACATAGGAAAGTGTTTTCCAATTATTTTCATTTTCTTTTATTAGAAGACGGGTTTCAATGATCTGTTTCCCTGCTTCGGGTTTTCTAAAATCATTCGGGTAGTAAAAGTTTTTGATTATAATACTACCTTTATCAAAGGATAAAACTCCTTTTTGATTATAAGTCATTTTTTTCCCTTCAGGGAGGTAAATGAATCTTTTTTTAAAGGAATAATCTGAAAAAAGTGAATTATTTAATTCGTATAAATAAACATTTTCTGATGGAATTAAGTCTGAAATCCTCCCATTAAAGAAGGAATAATCGGAGAGTTTTGGAATTTCATTTGACACATTATTTGTCAATAATTTTTTAGGAACTACTTTCCTGGCAGATGGAACGGTTTTTTTATTTTCAGTGGACTGGCATCCAAAAAAAATTGATAATAAAAAAAGTTGTAATAAGTTCTTCAAACTAGATATTTAAGCTTATAATTCAAATTCAACATCACATTCATAATCATTTAAGTCATTTGAGAATTTTTCAAAATCATTAGCAGCATCCATCGCAACAAAGTTAATTTTTCCGTTGTTTTTAATACAAACTTTATAATCTGGATTAGGGGTGCTATTTGTTAAATAGTAATCATTTGGTAGAATTGCGTCATAGGCTACATCGGGAATTTGAAGTTTATTTTTCATAACCCAAAGTAGGCCAAAGTCATTGTCTAATGCAGGAATGAAGTGTTTGTTATTAAATTCATTGTCGTGTATGGTAACTTTGCCGGGATAAGCACTGTAACGGACATCTTTCTCATAATCTTCTTCTACTTGNCTCAAACCATTTCTCAGAGTTTTTTTCTTTTTCTTTTTTTTGTTTTTGGGAGGGACATATATTTCGTAACTAACTACTGAGGCATTGATTGTTTTGTGGTTTTCAATTTTATTTTCATAAATGGCAACCTGTTTAGTAGCCATTATTATAACACCTGTGCCTCTTGGCACTGTGCTTACTATTGAGCCTTTTACCCCAAAGTTTTTGATGTTATTATCATATATATGATTGTTATAAGCCTTAATGTTCTCCCCATATACAGTTAGGTTGGGGAGATTAAAAATTAGAAGTCCACCAGTGTTTTCAAATATTTCATTGTCGTAAATTTCAACCTGACTACTGTTTTCGCTTTCAATACCTGCCACATTGTAATAGGCTTTATTGTTACGAATTACTACGTTTTTAGATTGTCCAACATATATACCTGCATCAGAGGATCCAATTGCCTCACAACCCTCGATTANAAGGTTGCTGCATAAAACTGGGTACAATGCATAGGCACCATTTTCGGTAGAGACTTTACCAGTCCAGGCAGACCGAATGTTTCTTATTACAACAAAATCTGAATCAGTAACTTTTAAGTTATCTCCTGCAGCATCTTCAATTGATAAGTTTTCTATNGTAATATNATCGCAGTTGGAAATCCTTACACCCTCTGCTCCTTGTTTTTGCCCTTTGAATGAGAGTATTGTTTTTTCAATTCCTGCCCCACGNATCGTTACATTTTTTTTACCATCCATTATTANGGATTGAGAAAATAAATAGTGTCCCTCGGGAAGTTCAATTACAGAACTGTCTTTTGCNGTGATGAATGCCTCAAGAATAGGAATTTCCATATCTAAGTAGTCCCTTTCTGGCAAATAGGAAGGCATTGAAGGTGCTTTGATTTCTATATAAAGCAATGCAAGGGTTATAACTATAAAAGTAATAAACAGCGTTTTTTTCAAAATCCAATTTTAATTTTTATAGATCATAAAATTAGTTAAATAAATTTTAAGGGAGAATCTGCTTTAAAAAATTGAATTATCTCCAAAAACATTATATTTGTGCTGCATTATGAAAATTATTCAGAGGCGACTTAAAGGTCCCTCTTTTTTTTGATATGAATTTTAGTAAAAATGTTTTGTCTTTATTGTCAGATAGTTTGGAAAATTATCCGGATATTTTTTTAGTTGATTTTAAAGTTTCAACTGATAATGCAATAAAAATTACACTTGACAGTGACAAGGATATTAATCTAAAAGATTGCATAAATATCAGCCGAGAAATTGAGGGATCACTCGATCGCGGGGAGGTGGATTTCAGTCTTGAAGTAGCATCGGCTGGGGTTGGGAATGCTTTAAAATCCACAAGGCAGTATTTTAAGAACATTGGCAGAAAATTAGAAGTTATTCTTAATAACGGTGCAAAAGTATATGGTCAACTAACTAAGGTAGAAGATCAATTAATTGAATTACAATGGAAACAGAGAGAGCCCAAGTCTATTGGAAAAGGAAAAGTAACAGTAACTAAAAATAAAACCATCACCTTCGATGAAATTAATCAAAGTAAGGTGATTATTAAATTTTAAAAATAATGGAGAATCTAGCATTAATTGAATCTTTTTCAGAGTTTAAAGACGAAAAATTAATTGATCGTGTAACGCTGATGGTTATTCTTGAGGAGGTTTTTAGAAATACGTTGAAGCGTAAATTTGGTTCAGATGATAATTTTGATATCATCATCAATCCTGATAAGGGTGACCTTGAGATTTGGAGAAATAGAATTGTTGTAAAAGATGGTGAAGTCGAAGATCCCAACCAAGAAATTGAATTAATACAAGCACAAAAAATTGAACCAGATTTTGAAGTCGGTGAAGATGTTTCGGAGGAAGTTAAACTTGTTGACCTAGGCAGAAGATCTATTCAGACGTTACGCCAAAATCTGGTCTCAAAAATTTTTGAACATGATAGTACCAATACTTTCAACCAGTTTAAGGATCGAACAGGTGAAATGTTCACTGCAGAAGTCCATCATATAAGAAANAGAGAGGTAATTCTTTTAGATGACGATGGAAATGAAATTATACTTCCAAAAGATAGACAGATTCCAAATGATTTTTTTAGAAAAGGAGACAATGTTAGAGGTATCATTGAAATTGTTGAGTTAAGAGGTAATAAGCCAAGAATTATCCTCTCACGAACTTCACCTGTTTTTCTTGAAAAATTATTTGAACAAGAAATTCCAGAGGTTTTTGATGGATTAATAACTATTAAAAAGGCAGTAAGGATTCCTGGTGAAAAAGCTAAAGTAGCTGTGGATTCCTACGATGACCGAATCGACCCTGTAGGTGCATGTGTGGGTATGAAGGGATCTCGTATCCATGGAATAGTTCGTGAATTAGGCAATGAAAATATAGATGTAATTAACTACACCAATAATCTGCAGTTATTTATCACACGGGCATTAAGTCCAGCAAAAATAAACTCTCTTAAAATTGATGAAGAGACAAAAAGGGTACAAGTTTTTTTGAATCCAGATGAGGTTTCTAAAGCCATTGGAAGGGGTGGTCATAATATTAGGCTAGCAGGAAAACTTACTGGATATGAAATTGATGTTTACAGAGAAGGCGCGGAAGAAGACGTTGAATTGACTGAATTCAGCGATGAAATCGATTCTTGGGTAATTGATGAGTTTAAGAAAGTTGGGTTGGATACTGCAAAAAGTATTATTGAATTAGAAAAAGAAGATTTAATTAAACGAACTGACTTAGAGGATGAAACCGTTAATGAGGTAATACGAATTTTAAAAGCAGAATTTGAGGAGTAAAAGTAGGGATTTTTCCTACTTTTAAATTTTAATGAGATTAATATGACAGAAACGTCTAAAGTAAGATTAAATGTTGCACTAAGGGAATTAAATATTTCTTTAGATCGCGCTGTTGAATTCCTTTCTGATAAAAAAATTGAAATAGAAGCTCGCCCCACTACAAAAATATCTAGAGATATTTATCAATTATTATTAGATGAATTTGAAACAGATAAGTCTAAAAAAGACGCTTCACACGAAATTAGTGAGGAAAAGAAAAAAGAAAAGGAATCATTAAGAGTACTTCAAGAAAAAAAAGAACAAGAACGTTTAGAACAACAACAGAAACGTCAGGAAATAATTAAGGCTAAAGTAAGTATTAATAAACCTGTCACATTAGGAAAAATTGATTTGGATTCTCCTAAATCCCAAAAGCCAGAATTACATGATAACCTTAGTAATGCTCAAGCTGATAAAAAAGCAGATGAAGCTGTCGAGAAAGAAAATATTGAAAACAAAAAAGATGATAATAAAGAAATAAAAAACCCTGCCAATCCGAAACAAGTTGAAAAGAATCTTGATGGATCAATCAAGACCAAATATAAAACTTTATCTGGGCCAAAAATNACAGGTCAAACTATTGATTTAGATGAATTTAAGAAGAAAGAAAAGACTGTTGAGGATGCTAGGAAAAGAAAAAGAAAAAGAATAAGCAAAGAGACTACTAATAAGCCTTCAGTCGAAAAAAAGACCAACAATAATACTAACCTTAGAAAAGGTTTATCTAAACAAAAACCAAGACAGGAACAGCCCGTGAAGGCTGAGCCTAGTGACGAGGAAGTTCAAAAGCAAATTCGTGAGACATTAGAAAAACTACAAGGTAAATCCAATAAGTCTAAAGGTGCAAAATACAGGAGAGACAAAAGGGATCAGCACAAACAAAAATCTGATGATGAATTAGCAGAAATTGAGGCTAGTAGTAAAATATTAAAGGTAACTGAGTTTATAACGGTAGGAGAAATTGCTACTCTAATGGAAATAAGTTCCACTGAAATTATTTCTGCTTGTATGTCTTTAGGTATTATGGTGACAATGAACCAGAGATTGGACGCAGAGACACTTAGTATAGTTGCTGACGAATTTGGCTATCAAGTCGAGTTTGTAAAAACTGAGCTTGAGGAGAGTATTGACGAGAAAGATGATGAAGATGAAGATCTAGAACCAAGGGCTCCCATTGTTACTGTAATGGGGCACGTTGACCATGGAAAAACATCTTTACTTGATTACATTAGAGAAGAAAATGTAATTGCTGGCGAGTCTGGGGGAATAACGCAACACATTGGTGCTTACTCTGTATCACTAAAAAAGAAAGAAAAAATCACCTTTTTAGATACACCAGGACATGAAGCTTTCACTGCAATGAGAGCGAGAGGCGCTCAGGTAACCGATATAGCAATAATTGTTATAGCTGCAGATGATGACATAATGCCACAAACTAAAGAAGCAATTAGTCATGCTCAAGCAGCGGGAGTACCAATAGTTTTTGCTATTAATAAAATCGATAAGCCNAATTCAGCTCCAGACAAGATAAAAGAAGCACTTGCTGGAATGAATTTAATGGTGGAAGAGTGGGGAGGTAAAATTCAGTCACAAGATATTTCTGCACTCAATGGTACAGGAGTAAATGAACTTTTGGAAAAGGTACTTTTAGAAGCCGAAATATTAGAGTTAAAAGCAAACCCTAACCGTAAATCTAAGGGAACAGTTGTTGAGGCTTTCTTGGATAAAGGTCGTGGATATGTTTCTACTATTTTGGTCCAAACAGGNACGCTTGAAATAGGCGACTACATCCTCGCTGGAAAGCATAGTGGCAAAGTAAAAGCAATGTTTGATGAAAGAGGAAATCCTTTGGAGAAATCACCCCCTTCAACCCCTGTTTCCATTTTAGGCTTAGATGGTGCTCCACAGGCAGGAGATAATTTTAATGTTTTACAAGATGAAAAAGAAGCCAAACAAATTGCTGCTAAAAGAACTCAATTACTAAGAGAACAAAATGTAAGAACACAAAGACATATTACGCTTGACGAAATTGGAAGAAGAATCGCCTTGGGAGAGTTTAAAGAATTAAATATGATTCTCAAAGGAGACGTTGATGGTTCAGTTGAAGCCTTGACTGATTCGCTTCAAAAGCTCTCCACAGAAGAAATTCAAGTGAATATTATTCATAAAGGCGTTGGAGCTATTACAGAATCAGATGTGTTATTGGCTTCTGCCTCCGACGCGATTGTAATTGGCTTCAATGTGCGCCCTATGGGCAATGCGCGGTCAATTGCTGAAAAAGAAGAAATTGATATTCGATCTTATTCGATTATTTATGACGCGATAAATGATGTTAAAGATGCTATGGAAGGAATGCTGTCTCCTGAGATGAAAGAGGAGATAACTGGGACAGCCGAAATCCGAGAAACTTATAAAATATCTAAAGTAGGTACCATTGCCGGATGTATGGTAATCTCAGGGAAAATATTCAGAAATACCGGAATCCGAATAATCCGTGATGGTGTCGTTGTGTTCTCTGGAAATTTAGCCTCATTAAAACGATTTAAAGACGATGTAAAAGAAGTAGCNAAAGGATATGATTGTGGTCTTCAGATCAAAAATTACAATGATATTAAAGAGGGTGATGTTGTTGAATGCTTCAAAGAAATTGCCATTAAGAAAAAACTTTAATTTTTTGTTTCCAAAAGAAAGGCTGAAGGGTAAACTCTTTTAATCTCTTTCAGTTTATTNATGCCAAAATAATAGTCCTTGTAATTACCAATTTGAACCTTATAATTTGGTGTTTCGAAACTTAATTCTACTTCCCATCCAGGAAATTCTTCCTTNAACTTTTCGATAACTTTTTCCGCTTCAATAAGGTCTCCGTAATATAATTGAATAGTAAAAAATTGTGATTTGTATAAATCTCTGTCAATTTCTTTTTTTGCTAACATCAACTTAGTAATCAGGGAATCTTCTTTAACTATTAAATTTTCTGATTGCGCTAATATCAGATTGCANATTAATAGNNGGAATGGTAATATTATTCGGTTGAATGTTTTAAAATTAATCATATAACAAATGAACAAAAAAAGAAATTATTGCGCCTAGAATCTAGTGATAAATTAAACAACTATTTAGAATCGATATAAATTAATAAATTGTTAAATTGTACGCTTTAAGATAACAAGTCTATGACTTAAATTTGTATTGGATTTAGAAACGATAATTTGCTGGCCCTTCCAAATAACTTTAGTCGAACGAAATTTAAACAATTTAATCTATTAAGATTTAGTCTTTCNTTTGTTCTATTTTTTTCTTTTTTTAATTTTCTTGTTGGTCAAGAACCAGATGTACAAGCAGGAAAAAAGCTATTTAATGCAAATTGTGCGGCATGTCATAAGCTAAACAAAAAGGCTGTAGGTCCTGCTCTTAAGGGTGTTTCTGCAAAATACGATCGAGAATGGCTATATAGCTGGATAAAAAATAGTTCAGCTATGATTAAATCTGGAGACGCGCAGGCAGTTGCCATTTGGGAGGAATACAACAAGGTTGCCATGAACGCCTATCCCCAATTTTCTAATTCAGATATTGATAATATACTTGCTTATACCGATTACACTCCGCCTGCTCCTGTTTCAGCTGTCACCGCTCCAGTAGTTGTTGACTCANCCAGCTCATCTGGATTTTCCAATAATATTATTTTAGCTGCCTTATCACTCGTTTTTTCTTTGTTAGTGTTAATGTTGTTTTTAGTACAAAAAACATTAAAACGCATAGCCATTGCCTCTGGAATTGATGTCATCCCTCCTGTGAAAGAAAAACGCCCCCCAATATGGCTGGTAATAGCAAAAAATCAATTTTTAATATTTTTAATGGTAATAGGTTTTTTATTGAGTAGCGCCTATTTTGTTTACGGTTATTTAATGCAAATTGGAATTGACCAAGGGTATATGCCAGTGCAGCCAATTCACTATTCCCATAAAATTCACTCTGGTGCTAATCAAATAGAATGTAAGTATTGTCATTCATCTGCAAGAGCCTCAAAGCATTCAGGAATTCCGTCCTTAAACGTTTGTATGAATTGTCATAAAAACATTGCAGAATATAACGGAGAGGAAGACTTAGAAAATGGGTACACCAAGGAATTTTACACTAAACAAATTAAAAAACTTTACGCTGCAGTTGGTTGGGANGAAGATAATCAAGCTTACACTGGCAAGTCACAACCTGTCAAATGGGTGAGGATTCATAACCTACCGGATTTCGTTTATTTTAATCATGCTCAGCATGTACAGGTAGGTGGAGTCGATTGTCAAACATGTCATGGCCCGGTACAAGAAATGGAAGTGATGTACCAGCATTCTAGTTTGACGATGGGGTGGTGTATCAATTGCCACAGAGAAACAAATCTGAAAGTAGAAGACAACGAATATTACGCTAAAATACATGAACAGCTATCTAAAAAATATGGTGTAGAAAAACTTACTGTTGCCCAGATGGGTGGACTTGAGTGTGGAAAATGTCATTATTAAAAATTATTATTTAACCTTATGTCATCAAAAAAAGTTTATTGGAAAAGCGTAGCTCAACTAGATGAGAAGAATGAGATAGTACATAAGCTTGAAAATAACGAGTTTGTCGAAAAAATTCCTGTTGATGAATTTCTTGGTGATGAGGATTCGATGAACCAGTCCAGTACCAATAGAAGAGATTTTCTGAAATATGTTGGGTTTAGTACTGCAGCTGCAACTTTAGCCGCTTGCGAGGGACCAGTAATAAAATCTGTTCCATATGTGGTGCAGCCCGAACAAATTATCCCTGGAATTGCTAACTATTACGCTACTTCAATAGCAGATGGATTCGATTTTGCAAGTATTTTGATAAAGACCAGGGAGGGTAGACCTATCAAGGTTGAAAATAATTCTGAAGCCCTCTCAATGGGGTCTGCTAATGCTAGAGTTCACGCCTCTGTTTTGTCGCTCTATGATATAAAAAGATTGCAGGGTCCAAAAGTGGAAGGGAAAGATGTGAGCTGGAATGATTTTTACAATCAGCTTGGAGCAAAGCTAAAAGCGATGGGTAATTCAGGAAAACATGTTGTTATCCTAACTCAGACATTTGCAAGTCCAACAACTCAAAGTATTTTGAATAAATTTATCAAGCAATTTCCTAATATTCGTCATGTAACTTATGACGCAATCTCCTCTAGTGCTGCATTAGACGCATTTGAAAATATTTATGGGGTTAGAGCGTTAGCTGATTATGATTTTTCTAAGGCTGAAACGATCGTTTCAATTGCTG
>NHFW02000015.1 GCA_002171295.2 Flavobacteriaceae bacterium TMED121 | reverse complement strand
TCAACATTTTAATCAAACTCCATGAAAAAATTAATTTCTCTCCTCATCATTCCAGTTTTTTTTGCCGCTTGTTCGGCTGAAAAACAAAGCTCAAATATAGCTCTTACTAAATCTAAAAATCTAACTGGTCTAAAAGCACAAAAGGATGAAAAAATTCAACAGATCAATCTCCTTAAAAAGGAATTAAACGAAATTAATAAGGCAATTTTGATATTGGATCCTGATGAAAAGTTACCCCTTATCACATCCTTTAGTCTTACTCCTGAAACCTTAAATCACTATATAGAAGTTCAAGGTAACATTCAAACCCGCCAAAATATATTGCTCTATCCAGAATATAATGGACGCTTAGAAGAGTTATATGTCAAAGAGGGGCAAAAGGTAAAAAAAGGAGCCTTATTGGCACAAATTGACGATGCGGGACTAAAAAATCAACTGGAGCAACTTGAGATTCAATCTAATCTTTCAAAAACAATCTATGAGCGTTACAAAAGACTGTGGGGTTTAAGCATAGGGTCCGAAATCCAATTACTAAAAGCAAAAACCACTTATGAAGCCCAAATGAAGAGTATAGATCAAGTCAAAAAACAATTACTAAAAACCGAAATTCGCGCCCCTTTCTCTGGGACTATTGACGAGATAATTTCTAATCCTGGAGCCAATTTAATGCCTGGGCAAACTCCTGTCTTACGTGTGGTTAATTTAAATGAAATGTACATAGAAGCAAACATTCCCGAGCGCTACGTCAGTGCAATAAAGTCGGGTACTGAGGCCATAGTTGAGATTCCAATGTTAGGGAAAAATTATTTGACTCAGATTCGGCAAACTGGGAGTTTTATCAACCCCAATAATCGAAGCTTTAGGGTTGAAGCTCCTCTGGCCAATTCAGATAAAATGATAAAACCCAACCTGTCGTGCAGGCTAAAAATAAAAGATTATAGTAATCCCAAAGCACTAATGATACCACAGAATATTATCAAAGAAAATGGCAAGGGTGATAAATACATTTTCAAACTTAAGCCAGGAAAGAAAGAAGGTGTATATACCACTGAAAAAGTTTTTATCAAACTGGGTAAAAAAAGTNTGAACAAAATAGAAGTTATAGAAGGCATAAAGACAGGAGCATTAATTTTAGATAAAGGGGCTCTAATAGTTGAGGATAANCAAAGGGTAAGAAAAATAAGATAGGTGAAAAAATGAAAAATATTTATAAAGAATTTCGACTTTCCAGTTGGGCTATAGATCACAAGACCGTGATTTACGTAATCATGACCCTATTTTTTTTCTTGGGAATTCGATCATACAATGTAATGCCCAGGGAGAGTTTCCCCGAAATTAATGATACCCGAGTTTTTGTATCAGCTGTTTTCCCTGGAAATGCTGCAGAGGACGTGGAAAGATTAATTGTAGATCCACTTGAAGAGTCTCTAAAAGGGGTTCAAAGTCTTGTAGATATTAAATCTACCTCGGAGGAGGATTTCGCAGTTATTAAACTTGAATTTGATGAAGAAATTGCAGTGGACCTTGCAAAACAGAGAACAAAAGACCTAGTTGATGGAGTTGTTTCTGGCGCAGACTGGCCTACTTTTAATAATGCAAAAGTAGAACCATCAGTATTTGAAATGGATTTTTCTGAATTGATGCCTATTTTAAGTATCAGTATGATTGGAGATTACACAATTGAGCAAATGAAAGACTTTGCAGGATATTTAGAGGCAAAAATTGAGCAGATCCCTGAGGTAAAATCAGTAGATATAAGAGGAATTGAAGCTTTTGAGGTAGAAGTTGCAGTAGATATTTATAAAATGACTGCAGCAAAAATCAGTTTTAATGACATCATCAATGCAATTAACAGTGAAAATACAACAATCTCAGCTGGAAATATTATTGAAGGTGGTCAAAGACGAAGTATGAGGATTATTGGCGAGGTAGAGGATCCACAGGAGCTGAAAAATATCGTGGTAAAAAGTGAAAAAGGAGCCACTTATTTGGAGGATATAGCAACTATAACTTTTAAGGAAAAGGATGTAACCTCTTATGCAAGATCATACGGTCAAAAAGTTNTTTTACTTCATGTAAAAAAGCGAGGCGGTAAAAACCTAATTAAGGCCTCTAGAAAAATTGAAACCTTAGTAAGTGAAATCGGTGAAAATCTATTTCCCAAAGATCTTAAATTAACAATTTCTAATGATCAATCTACCATTACCCTTAATCAAGTTAGCGATCTTGTAAATAATATAATCTTTGGTGTAATATTGGTTGTTATAGTATTGATGTTTTTTCTAGGTTTTAGAAATGCACTATTTGTAGGTTTTGCAATTCCAATGTCCATGTTTATGTCTTTTATGGTTCTTTCATTTATGGGGTATACAATGAATACAATGGTTTTATTTGGTTTAGTTATGGGGCTTGGAATGTTGGTAGATAACGGCATTGTAGTAGTGGAAAATGTTTATCGATTAATGGAAAAAGAGGGGATATCCAGGGTTAAGGCTGCAAAGGCTGGTATAGGAGAAATTGCTTTTCCAATCATTGTCTCCACTGCCACAACTATTGCTGCTTTTGTTCCACTTGGTGCGTGGCCTGGTTTGATGGGAGAGTTCATGATTTACTTCCCCATTACGCTGTCTGTAGTTTTAGGGTCCTCACTTATTGTGGCCTTATTCTTTAATTCCATGCTCGTATCTCGCTTTATGGAGATAAAAGAACGTGAAATTTCGACCAAAAGCCTATGGCGACTTACCTTTATTCTGGGAGGATTGGGAGTTTTACTAATATTTAATACTGGTGTAGTAAGAGGTTTTGGTACCCTAATGATATCAATTTCTCTTCTTTTTTGGGCCTACAAATATTTCATAAAAAAACANGCCACTCNATTTCAAATGATTTTCTTGCCAAAAATGGAGAAAGCTTATAGTACTTTTCTTTCAAAAGCCTTGATTGGCTTCAGACCCATTACTTTTGTAACAGGAACATTTTTACTTCTTTTCTCTTCTTTTATTTTGTTTGGAATTTTCCCTCCTAAGATTGAATTTTTTCCNGAGAATGAACCNTTACAAATTTTNACNTATNTAGAATATCCACAGGGNACNNACATTNANAAAACNAATGAAATAACNAAAAAAATTGAGNATGANATTNATAANATTATANCTCAANANAANTANAATNAAGNNTCANATAACTTNCTNATNGAAGATTTTGGAGCCCAAGTTGGNTCNGGAGCTGGTAATCCTGAAATAGATGGTGGAGTAACAAATGAAATGCCCCACAAAGGAAAAATTACTCTGACCATGAGAGAGTTTAAATATAGAAATGGTCTGTCCAGTGAAAATTTGAGAAGCGAAATTCAAAAAGAGCTTAAGGGTAAATATCCTGGACTATCCATTTCAGTTGAAAAGGATGCCAATGGACCACCAGTGGGATATCCTGTAAATATTGAAATATCTGGTAGAGACTACGAGCAGCTCATTCAAACTGCAAAGCAGATGAAGGATTTTATTAATGCAGAAAATATTCTTGGGGTTGAAGAATTAAAAATTGACGTCAATAAAAATAAACCTGGAATAAAACTAGTTATTAATAGAGAAAAAGCAGGCGAACTTGGTATTACCACNGCTATGATNGGAAATCAACTAAGAGCATCCCTGTTTGGTGCCAAAGCAGGAATATATAAAAAAGAGGGTAAGGATTACGAAATAAATGTTAGACTTAAAGANGAGCAGCGNTATGATAATAACGCTTTATTCAACCAGTTCATCACCTTTAGAGATCAATCTTCTGGAAAAATAAAAGAAATTCCAATAGCNGCTTTGGTAACCACAAAAAATAATNCATCGTTTAGTGCCATAAAACATAGGAAGTCTCTTCGAATGGTNACCCTATACTCAGATGTTCTNGCTGGTTATAACGCCAACGAAGTGATGACTAATGTNAAATCGGCTTTGATNAATTANGATTTAGANNTAGGNGTAGAATTTAAATTTACTGGTGAAATAGAAGCTCAAGATGAAAATATGGCNTTTCTCTCAAATGCCTTAATAGCAGCNTTNGCTTTAATTATGTTGCTATTGGTTTTTCAATTCAATTCTATTTCAAAGCCAATTATTATACTGATTTCTATTTTTCTNAGCTTTACTGGTGTCTTTTTCGGAATTACCCTTTTCCAAATGCCATTCGTGATCTTAATGACAATGATGGGAATTATTTCACTTTCGGGAATTGTTGTAAATAATGGTGTGGTTTTATTGGATTACACTCAATTATTAATAGATAGAAAAAAACAGGAAATGGGTATCCCTAAAGAACANATGCTCGACAATNCAGAAGTTACAAAATCAATNNTTCAAGGNGGTACAGCGAGATTACGTCCTGTAATTTTAACNGCGATTACGACTATTTTAGGNTTAATTCCNCTTTCAATAGGATTAAATATTGATTTTTTCTCCCTNTTCTCAGATTGGAATCCCAAGGTTTATATTGGTGGAGATAATGTGATTTTTTGGGGACCTTTGGCTAAAACAGTAATTTTCGGATTGACTTTTGCTACCTTTCTGACTCTAATCATTGTACCAGCAACCTTTCTAATTACCTACCAGTTAAAAATAANATTTAAACGANTTTTTAAAAGCTAAACTATNGTATTGGAAAAGATGTGTTCTTATTATCTTTGTTTCGAAACCTTTAAAAATGCATAGATCCCATAATTGCGGAGCACTTTCCNAATCAAATTTAAATCAAGAAGNTACCCTTGCAGGATGGGTGCAAAAANTAAGGAACAAAGGCTTTATTGTCTGGATTGACCTGAGAGACCGTTANGGCATNACCCAATTGGTGTTTGACGAGAANAGAACAGCNAAAGNAGTTTTTAAAAAATCNATTGGACTGGGACGGGAAGACGTTATTCAAGTCAAAGGNATTGTAATTGAGCGCGAATCNAAAAACCCNAATATTTCNACCGGTGATATTGAATTACTTGCGACNGAATTAACCGTTTTAAACAAGGCCCAAACCCCACCTTTTACAATTGAAAACTTGACTGATGGTGGAGACGAACTACGCATGCAATNCCGNTATTTGGATTTAAGAAGAAATCCTGTAAAAGAAAATTTAATCCTTAGACATCGNATTACAATGGCCGTTAGGAATTTTCTGTCTAAAGCNGATTTTATAGATATCGAAACCCCCTATTTGATTAAGTCAACACCAGAGGGAGCAAGAGATTTTATTGTACCCTCAAGAATGAATGTCGGACAATTTTATGCCTTGCCCCAGTCCCCTCAGACCTTTAAGCAATTGCTAATGGTTGGTGGATTTGATAAGTACTTTCAAATTGTAAAATGCTTCAGAGACGAAGATTTAAGAGCGGACAGACAACCTGAGTTTACTCAAATTGACTGTGAAATGTCCTTTGTAGAACAAGAAGATATTTTGTCTCAATTTGAGGCGNTACTCAAACATTTAATTCAGGAAATAAAGGGCGTAAAATTGANTGAATTTCCAAGAATCACNTACGCNGAAGCNATGGAAAAATATGGGAACGACAAGCCTGATATTCGTTTCGGAATGACCTTTGGNAACCTGAATNAGGTTGCAAAAGGNAAAGGTTTCAATGTGTTTGACAGNCAAGAACTGATTATAGGTATAGCTGTTGCNGGTGGAGCCAANTATACCNGAAAAGAAATCGANAAATGGATTGATTGGGTCAAACGACCACAAGTTGGTTCTAAAGGATTGGTATGGGTCAAATGTAATGAAGATGGCAGCTACAANTCCTCTGTCGANAAATTTTTTAACCAACAAGACCTAGCCGAATGGGCTAGAACTACTAATGCTCAAACTGGAGATTTAATGTTCGTTATGGCTGGAGAAATTCAAAACACGCAAACGCAATTGAGTGCTTTACGAATGGAAATAGCCGAACGGGAGGGACTCAGAAAAGCCAATGAATTTGCCGCACTTTGGGTTACTGATTTTCCCCTGTTGCAATGGGATGAGGATACTCATCGCTTCCATGCAATGCATCACCCCTTTACCGCGCCGAAAAAGGAATATTTAGATTTATTATTAAAAGAGCCAGAGAAAGTAATTGCAGACGCCTATGACCTCGTCCTTAATGGAAATGAAGTTGGAGGCGGCTCTATAAGGATTCACGATACCCAACTGCAAGAACAAATGTTTTCTTTGCTTGGATTTACCAAAGATGAAGCCAAAGAACAATTTGGCTTTTTAATGAATGCTTTTCGATTCGGTGCCCCACCCCACGGAGGAATTGCAATAGGATTAGATCGACTCGTTGCTATATTAGGTGGTAGTGAAGTCATAAGGGACTTTATTGCCTTTCCAAAAAATAACCATGGTAAAGATATAATGATCGATGCTCCAGCAAAATTAACCGATGAGCAATTAGAAGAATTATATCTAAAATCATTACCCCATAACTCTTCTTAAAGCAAATTATTTGAAATAAAAATCGATGAAATTTTTCCTCAGAATCTTTTTTTTAATCATTCTCGTCAGCCTTTCTATAGGATTTTACATCAATACATTTAAGAATTCTCATGAGGGAAATAAAATTATTGGTTTTACAGTATTGACTGCGGCTTTTGTCTACATGCCTATTTTTTTAGTACACCGATGGAAAGGAAAAAAACTAAAAGACTATACTCTATCTAAAGAAAATCTAGAGAAACTTAGAAATTCTAATCAAAAATAACCACTATTTTCGAGCTATCACAATAAGAAAGTGTAACTTAGCGCTCTAAATTAATTTTTATTATAAATGACTGGTACAGTTAAATTCTTTAATGGATCCAAAGGTTATGGGTTTATTACCAATGACGAAACTTCTGAGGATGTATTCGTTCACGTTTCAGCCCTAAATGGGCTTACACTCCAAGAGGGTGACAAAGTTGAGTATGTAGAAGAAGAAGGAAATAAAGGGAAGCAAGCTTCTCAAATTGCCCTATTATAAAATACATTACGACTTAAGATCAAGCCTCTCATAGAGAGGCTTTTTTATTTCCTCCTACTACTAAAAAAATTTTTTAATAGCTCCGCTGCTTCCGATTCCATGACTCCACCACTGACAGTTGCTTTGGGGTGAGGAGTTGTTTGAGCATTTATATAACCTTGCTTAGGGTCGCTAGCAGCAAAAACAATTCGGCTGAGTTGAGCCCAATAAATCGCACCCATACACATCACACATGGTTCCAATGTGACATATAACGTACAACCGTTAAGGTACTTGCCATTTAAAAAATTGGCCGCTGAGGTAATCGCTTGCATTTCGGCATGTGCAGTAACATCATTCAGACGCTCGGTCAAATTAAATGCCCTAGCAATAATTTTATTGTCGATAGCGATGACTGCGCCCACCGGAACTTCGTCCTGTTCAAAAGCCTTTTGTGCTTCAATCAAAGCCTGCTTCATAAAATAATTATCGTCGCGTAATAATTCCATGCCGTTAAATTACAAAACACCTTTAGTCAGCACAAACGAAACTTTATCTTTGTAACTTGAGCCAACTTAAATTATGTGTTACCGATGAGCGGAAAAAAACGGTTATTCCTTCTCGATGCCTTTGCCCTTATTTTCAGAGGATATTATGCCTTCATTAAAAATCCTCAGATCAACTCTAAAGGTATGAATACTTCGGCTATCATGGGATTTATGAATTCTTTACTAGACGTAATCAAAAGAGAAAAACCGGATCATCTAGCGGTATGTTTTGATAAAGGGGGTTCACAAGTCCGAACAGAAATGTTTACGGAATACAAGGCCAACCGAGATGAAACCCCAGAGGCCATAGTAATTGCCGTTCCTTATATTCAAAAGATACTGGAGGCAATGCATATTCCCGTTGTCGTGAAAGAGGGGTTTGAGGCCGATGATATTATTGGAACCCTTGCCAAACAGGCTGAAAAACAAGACTATGAGACATATATGGTAACTCCAGATAAAGATTTTGCCCAACTCGTCTCTAAAAATATTTTTATGTACCGCCCTGCCCGTATGGGTACAGGTATTGAGATTTGGGGAATCCCTGAAATCCAGCAAAAATTTGAGATCGAAAGCCCAGAACAGATTATTGATTATTTAGGTATGATGGGCGATAGCGTTGACAACATTCCAGGTTTACCTGGTGTAGGCGACAAAACAGCCAAACGATTCCTCAAAGAATTTGGTAGCATGGAAAATTTATTTGATAATCTAGATAAATTGAAAGGGAAGCTCAAGGAAAAAATTGAGGCCAATAAAGAATTGGGAATACTGTCTAAAAAACTTGCTACAATTATTACGGATGTACCTGTAAAATTTGATGCAAAAGACTATGAACTTTCAAGCCCTAATATTCAGGCTGCGGCTGCTATTTTTGAAGAATTAGAATTCAGGAGAATTTATGAAAATTTTAAAAAAATATTTAGCCAAAAAAATGAGGCTGAAATTTCAAAAATTAGCGAAAAATCAAAAAAGCCACCCCAAGAAACTTTAGGTAATCAATTTGATTTGTTCAACCCTCCACCTGGTCTGGGAGTTTCAGTCAATCAATCATTTAGAGGCGATCAAAAAACTACGCAACATCAGTACCAATTTGTTGACTCAACAGTGGGGCGAAGTTTACTGCTAAGAAAAATATTATTACAAAAATCGGTTTGTTTTGATACAGAAACTACTGGACTTGATAGTCTNCAAGCGCAATTAGTNGGTATTTCATTCAGTTGGGAAAATCANAAAGGTTACTACCTCCATNTTCCTAAANATCAAGATGAAGCACAAGCAATAATTCAGGAATTNCGACCTTTNTTCGAAAATAAACAAATTGAAAAAATAGGGCATAATCTAAAGTATGACTTAAAAGTCCTGCTCAAATACCAAATCAAAGTTGAAGGGCCNNTNTACGATACTATGATAGCNCACTATTTGATAAATCCNGACATGCGGCATAACATGAACATATTGGCAGAAACCTATCTGAATTACAGTCCACAATCCATTACTGAACTTATAGGAAAAAAGGGTAAAAACCAGGGGAATATGAGGGACGTAGATTTGGGTAAACAAACAGAATACGCTGTCGAAGACGCTGATATTACTTTTCAATTGAAACAACATTTTCAAAAGGAACTCTCCGAGGCTAATACTACATCACTTTTTAAAGATGTGGAACTCCCCCTAGTAGAAGTTTTGACCGCAATGGAAGCAGAGGGCATTAATCTNAATACTGANTTTCTAAAACAGCTTTCTAAAACCCTTANNGNAGATTTAGAGNNACTTGAAATTATGATTTTCANGGAAGTAGGCGAAACCTTTAATTTGGGTTCTCCNAAACAATTAGGTCTTATTTTATTTGAAAAACTTAAATTGGTTGANAAACCAAAAAAAACAAAAACNGGTCAATATTCAACNGCTGAAGATACCCTTTCTTNTTTAGCAAAAACACANCCTATTGTAGCTAAAATTATAGATTGGCGGTCACTTCAAAAACTCCNAACTACATANGTCTCAGCACTGCCTGAGGACCTTAACCCAAATACCGGCCGAATTCATACTNTATACAACCAAGCAGTAGCCTCTACTGGGAGATTGAGCAGTAACAANCCAAACCTTCAAAACATTCCAATTCGCACCGCCAGGGGCCAGGAAATCCGAAAGGCATTTATTCCTAGAAATGAAAATTATATNTTAATGGCTGCAGATTACTCGCAAATTGAACTACGAATCATAGCGGCATTAAGTAAAGACCCTTCAATGGTCAAAGCATTCCGAAACAACGAAGATATTCATGCAGCTACTGCAGCCAAAGTATTTGAAGTACCGCTAAATGAAGTTACCCGTGAACAGCGAAGCAATGCCAAAACAGTAAACTTTGGTATTGTATATGGAGTATCTGCATTTGGATTGAGCCAACAGACTAACTTAAATCGATCTGAATCCAAGGAATTGATCGAAACCTACTATAAAACTTATCCTGAACTGAGAGCCTATATTTCAAAGCAAATTGACTTTGCTAGGGAATACGGGTATGTTGAAACCGTATTGGGTCGTCGTCGGTACCTAAAAGACATCAATTCTCAAAATGCCGTTGTACGTGGAGCAGCAGAACGTAATGCTGTTAATGCACCAATACAGGGTAGCGCAGCAGATATTATCAAACTAGCCATGATACAAATTCATAAAAAAATTAAAGCTGAGGATTGGCAGTCCAGGATGCTATTACAAGTCCATGATGAACTGGTATTTGATGTTGCAAAACATGAAAAAGAAGTCTTTCAAAAAATGGTAAAAACCAAAATGGAAAATGCTTTTGATATAGGTCTACCTTTATTAGTTGATATTGGATTTGGAAAAAATTGGCTGGAAGCTCATTGATATTAATTTTACCAAACTATCCCTTTCAATATTATTGGTTATAAGTATGATTGAGATCTACTTCAGGTCAATCATACATAATCTATTTTCAAAGGGTATTAAACCTATTCAAAATCAAAACTTTAAAAGAAGAAATTAATACAAAAAATATTTTTTCAGAAAAAGGAATAATTGTAAGTTTGCAGCCCATAAAAGGTATTTAAAATAATATTTCTGTGAATACATTAAGTTATAAAACAATTTCAGCCAACTCTAGCACTGTCGACAAACAGTGGGTTTTAATCGATGTTGCTGATCTTCCATTGGGTAGAGTTGCTTCTGTAATAGCTATTCATTTGAGAGGAAAACATAAGACCAACTTCACTCCACACGTTGATTGCGGAGATAATGTAATTGTAATTAACGCTGATAAACTGACTTTATCTGGGAAAAAATGGAAGCAGAAAGAATATATTCGCCATACTGGGTATCCGGGTGGACAAAAAAGTTTAAATGCAGAGCAATTAAACGCAAAAGGATCTAATCGTCTAATCGAAAACGCTGTTAGAGGAATGCTTCCAAAAAATAAATTGGGCGCCGCCTTGTTTAAAAATCTTAAAGTATTCTCAGGAAGTCAGCATAACCATGAGGCACAGCAACCAAAAACTATTAATCTAAACGACCGATTATAAATGGAAGTTATTCATACCATTGGCAGAAGAAAGACATCAATAGCCCGACTATACATATCAAAAGGTAAAGGAAACATTACTGTGAATAAAAAAGTTTACAATGAGTTTTTCCCAACAGCAACTTTACAATATAAAATTATACAGCCATTGGCGCTAACTGAAAACGAAGGTAAATTTGACCTTAAAGTAACGGTTAAAGGTGGGGGTTTCAATGGACAGGCTGAGGCAGTTCGTCTTGCAATTTCAAGAGCTCTATGTAAAATTGATGAAGAAAATCGAACAGTCCTCAAACCCGAAGGACTATTAACACGTGACCCCAGAATGGTTGAGCGCAAAAAATTCGGGCAGAAAAAAGCAAGAAAAAAACATCAATTCTCTAAGCGGTAATTTATCGACTGAGAATGATCAAATGTTCATTAATTTAATTTTAATCTGTTGCTTGAACCGCTAAGGCGGGAATTAGTTTAGCATCTAAATATATCGAAAGATTTATTGCTACTAATCGAGAACGTAAACTAAAAACCATGGCACAAACCACAGTAAAAGACCTGCTAAGTGCAGGCGTCCATTTTGGACACTTAACTCGGAAATGGAATCCCAATATGGCACCATATATTTATATGGAACGGAACGGGATCCATATAATCAGTCTCTACAAGACAGTTGCAAAAATTGAAGAAGCTTCTGAAGCGTTAGCAAAAATCGCCTCCTCTGGAAGAAAAATTCTTTTTGTAGCAACCAAGAAACAAGCTAAAGATATCGTTTCCGAATGTGCCAAAAAAGTAAATATGCCCTACATTACAGAACGTTGGCCAGGGGGTATGCTAACCAATTTTATAACTATACGAAAAGCAGTTAAGAAAATGGCTGCTATTGATAGAATGAAAAAAGATGGTACTTTTGAAACCCTCTCCAAAAAAGAAAAACTTCAGGTCGACCGATTAAGATCTAAGTTGGAAAAAAACTTAGGTTCAATCTCTGATATGACTCGTTTACCTGGTGCCCTATTTGTTGTTGATATTAAAAGAGAACACATTGCCATAAAGGAGGCTCAAAAACTTAAGATTCCAATTTTTGCTATGGTAGATACCAACTCTGATCCAAGAGAGGTAAACTATGTTATCCCTGCAAATGATGATGCTACAAAATCCATTGATAAAATTTTATCCCTTGTGGTAGATGCTATAGGAGATGGACTTAAAGAAAGAAAAGACGAAAAAGAAGCCCAAGAACAAGAAAAACAGGCCATAGAAAAAGCTACAACCGATGCAAGTACTGAGGTAAAAAAAGCTGACAAACCATCAGATGAATCTCCTGCCGAAACAAAGTCTAGCATTGAAACTGAAAAAAAGAAATAGTTAAGAATACACAACCTAGACAATTATGAAAATTACAGCATCGGAAGTAAATAAACTACGCAAATCTACTGGAGCCGGAATGATGGATTGTAAAAAAGCACTAGTTGAAGCAGAGGGAGATTTTGATAAGGCTATTGAATTTCTCAGAAAAAAAGGACAAAAAGTAGCCGCTAATAGAGCAGACAGGGAATCTTCAGAGGGAGCTACCTTGGCTAAAGTCAATCCAGATTTTACCTCTGGTGTATTGATTTCTATAAACTGTGAGACCGATTTTGTTGCCAAAAATGATTCTTATTTGGCTTTAGCTAACAGCCTCGCTGACCAGGCTTTGAAATATGATACATTAGAAAAATTTTTATCTAGTGATTTTAGTGGTATGACCGTAGCTGAGAAACTAATTGAACAAACTGGCGTAATTGGAGAAAAAATTGAAATCGGAGCTTTTAAAAAACTAACTGCCCCATTTGTAGGTTTTTATATCCATGCTGGAAATAAAATAGCTACATTAGTAGGACTCTCGGGGATTGTAGATAATGCTGCTGAAATATCAAAAAATGTTGCTATGCAAGCTGCGGCTATGAACCCCATTGCTTTAGATGAACAAGGAGTAGACCCTTCAATTATTCAAAAAGAAATCGAAATTGCTAAAGATCAATTACGTCAAGAAGGCAAGCCTGAGGCAATGTTAGATAATATTGCAAAAGGCAANATAAAACGTTTCTTCAAAGACAATACGTTAGTTAATCAAGCTTTTATTAAAGACGGAAAAATTTCAGTAGCCGATTATGTCAAGTCCGCTCATGCGGATTTAATTGTTACTGGNTTTCAGAGAATTGCTCTGGGATAAGAAAATTCATAAGTAATCTAAGAGTATATCCCTTGAGGATTGCTCTTTCTATCTTAAATATTATTATAACAAGATGCCAATGGTGTGAAGGGAATCCCCTTTATGTTGAATACCACGATAATGAGTGGGGGGTACCTGTTTTTGACNCCCAAAAACAATTTGAATCTCTTACCCTTGAAATATTTCAGGCTGGACTTAGCTGGATTACTATTTTGAAAAAACGCGAAAACCTAAGAAGAGCCTTTGACCATTTTGATTACAATAAAGTTGCGTTATATGAAGAGAATAAAATTTATATGTTGATGAAAGATTCTGGCATTATTCGTAACAGACTTAAAATAGAAGCTACTATTAATAATGCTCAATGTTTTATTGGGTTTGAAGAAAATGGAAAGTCTTTCTCTGACTATATTTGGAGTTTTATTAACCACAAAACGGTTCAAAACAACTATGAAAACNTGGACTTAATTCCCTCTCAAACATCATTGTCAAAAGTCATCAGCGATGATCTTAAAAAACGTGGTTTAAGGTTTGTTGGACCTAAGATAATTTACTCCCATATGCAAGCTTCAGGACTCGTAAATAATCATCTAACGAGCTGCTTTCGTCATCAACATCTAAAAGGGTAGATCATCCTCTGGACCGTCGGAATTAGTATTGTCTGCCGCTTCAAAAGCTGGGGGTGGTGGCATTGGAGGCATCTCAGTTGTAGAAGCNTCCTGAACTACTTCTATCCGCCAACCCTGAACAGAATTAAAGTATTTGGTCTCCCCCTGAGGGTTCACCCATTCCCTTCCTCTTAGATTAATTCCGATTTTTACATTTTGGCCAATTTGAAACGAGTTTAGCAAATCACAATTCTCCTGAACGAACTCAACCAAAATATGTTGAGGATAACGCTCTTCAGTAGTAACTACGACTTCTCTTTTTCTAAAACCATTATTACCATATGTTTTAGTTTCATCTAACCACTTTATTTTTCCTGATACTTCCATTTTTTATTTAAGTAAGTTACAAATTTAAAAAAAGTTTTAAGCGGAAAGCTTTGTAACTAAATATGTTTTTTCAATTCTTTATTTAATTAATTACAAAAAACTTTAAAACCACATTATATTCCTAGTCGTTTCCTTTAAAAGCTATTACTTAATTTACATTATATTAGCTTAAATAAATCATTTTGGGCTAGTGTTGGGTTTAATCAAAAATAACTTGAAAAACAGTTGGCTGCTAGCTGTATTCTTAATTGTTGCATTAATCCTTTGGAATACCAATCTGCTTTTTGGGACTCTTAAAAAAGAGGAGCGTAAAAAAATGACGCTGTGGGCACTTGCTCAAGAAGATCTGATAGAAAACAGTGTAGTCAACAACCTTACCTTCGAAATACTTCAACAAACTTGGATTAACCCAATGATTCAAGTAGATCAAAACGAAAAAATTATAGGACACAAGAATATTAATTGGGATCAAACTAACGAAGATTCCCTTGTGCTTTACAGGCAACTCGAAATTATCAAAAGAGAAAACCAGCCCATATTGATTCGCTATAAGGACAGCTTATCCGATATAAATCAAAAACTTTATTATGGTGATTCCGTCTTATTAAAAAAGTTACAATACTATCCCCTAGCCCTACTATTAATTATCTTTCTATTCGGCGCAGTGCTATATTTCGTTTACAAAACCTCACGAATATCTGAACAGAACCGTCTATGGAGTGCCATGGCTAAGGAAACAGCACATCAGATCGGTACCCCACTGACATCCATGATTGGGTGGATAACATTAATGAAAGATAAAAAAAAAGAAAGTGAACCTTTAATTGAAATTGAAAAAGACTTGGAGAGATTAAAAGTTATCACTGACCGCTTTTCAAAAATGGGTTTTCAGCCTAAACTTCAACAAGCAGATGTAGTCGNTGAAACAAAAAAGACGATCGAATACCTTGAAAAAAGAAGTTCAGATTTAGTTAAATTTCAAATTGAAATTCCCAACGAAGAAATCCTATTGCCTCTTAATCAGCAGCTGTTCAGCTGGACTCTTGAAAACCTAATTAAAAACGGCATTGACGCCATTAAAGGAAAAGGAGTAATTAGAGTGAATTTAGATACTAATGTCAATTGGGTAATTGTTACNGTTAGNGATTCAGGACAAGGAATTAAAAAAGAGCTTCATAAAAAAATATTTTCTCCAGGCTTTACCTCAAAGAAAAGAGGATGGGGACTTGGACTATCTCTGGCAAAAAGGATAATTTCGGACTACCACAAAGGAAAAATTAGTGTCAAGAAATCGGTCTTGGGTAAAGGCTCAACTTTTGAAATATTACTTAAAAAAAACCCCTAAAGGTATTTCCTGATTTTTGAAGCAGTTTGCTTAAATCCTTCAGGACTTTGAGAAACTTTTTTTTGGAAAGTAGCATCTTCCATTACTTGTAATGGAATCAAGTGCACATGTGCATGAGGAACTTCAAGTCCTATGACAGACATCCCCACCCGATTACAGGGAATAGCCTTTTCAATTGCAATGGCTACGGTTCTAGAAAAATCCATAAGTCTATTAAAATCTTCCACTGGTAAATCAAATATTTTATCAACCTCATTTTTGGGAATACACAGTGTATGTCCAATTGCATTGGGATTAATGTCTAAAAAAGCATAGTGTCTTTTGTCTTCATGTACTTTATATGAAGGAATATCTCCGGAGATAATCTTTGAAAAAATTCCAGCCATATTAATCTCTGGAAATTGAAACGATTTCGAGTTTAATAGTACCATTAGGAACAATAATTTCAGCAACTTCACCTTCAGTTTTTCCTAATAATCCCTTGCCAATAGGAGAATCAACGGAAATCTTACCAGTCTTTAAATCTGCTTCACTTTGGGCTACCAATTTGTATTTCATTAAAGCTCCGTTTGTCTTATTTTTTACCTCTACTTTTGAGTGGACCAATACTTTGGATGTATCTAATTGAGACTCGTTAATTAACCTCGCATTTGAAAGGGTTTCTTCAAGTTTAGAAATTTGAAGTTCCAAAAGTCCCTGTGCTTCTTTGGCTGCATCATACTCAGCATTTTCACTAAGATCTCCTTTGTCTCTAGCCTCTGCAATGGCTTGAGAGGCTTTTGGACGCTCTACATCTTTTAATTGATTGAGCTCCTCTCTTAAATTTTTTAATCCCTGATCAGTATAATAAGATACTTTACTCATTTTTTTTACGTTTCTTTAAAAAGAAAAATCCCTTAATAATTTAGGGATGTAAATCAAATATAAGCAATTGAATTTTTTTGGTAAAATTTTGATTAGGAAAATCATTTTATTAATCACCTTGTTATTTTTATCATGTGGCAAGAATGAAATAAGTCGCAATCCTAACCTTAGCAAGGTTAAGTTTAATGTTTCCGTTAACTTGAACCTTCCTAGTAATGATAATCTGAGATTTACAGGGGGAAGCAGCCTTCTTACATTAGGAGGAATNAATGGTATTCTNCTTTTTAATTTGAACGGTACTTATTTGGCGTGGGAGGCTAGCTGCCCAAATCATCCAGTNAAAAACTGTTCTAAATTAAACTTAAAAGGAGTTTTGGCAGAGTGCNACTGTGAAGGCTACCAATACAGTTTAGCTGTAGGGCAATTACTTAATCCAGATGAAAATACCACCCTAAACTTCNCTCTAATGCCTTATCGTATAAACCAATCTGGAAACACACTCTACATAAGTGATTGAAACTTTCATAAAATTAGAAAAATCAAATTCTTATCTGAGTAATCATTTTAATTAATTTAATTTGCATGAAATTTTAATTNANAAATTATNNCNCATTTTTTATNTTTTCANNTTTTNNANNTTTGTAATCAAACNCTAAAATGAAATTAAAGAAACTAGTTCCACTGAATCAATTCTTAATACTCCCCAAGTATTTGAAGATGTTTAGTTATGCAATATCATTTCTTTTTGTTCTAAGTTTTTTTTCATGCTCTAGTGAGGATGATAGTAGTGTGTCAAATCCTTCAGAGCCTAACGTTCAAAATCCAAATAACGGTATAACTAATCCAGACCCGGTGAGCGAGCCCACAATTCAAACCCTTGATAAAAAGGGGATTGGAATGTCATACAAGCAAAGAACTTGGTCAACAAGAATTGGTGCTTTAAAACCGTTTTGGTCCTATTCTTGGAATAGAGATTATAGAGAAGCTATTCCCGATGGAGTCGAATTTGTTCCAATGTTCTGGGGAGCTTCTAATGTTACTGATTCTGAGATCCAAAGGATAAAAGAATTAGTGGATTCAGGAGTTGTTAAGAATGTTCTTGGGTTTAATGAGCCTGATCTTACCTCTCAGGCGAACATGACCGTGGCTGAAGCTATTGAATTATGGCCAAGGCTAGAAGAGCTGGGGGTGCCGCTTGGGAGTCCTGTTCCATCATCTGTTAACAGTGTTTGGCTTGAACAGTTTATGAGTGAAGCAGAAAGCAAAAATCTTAGGGTCGATTTTATATGTATTCATATCTACAGAGGAAATAATTCAGGTTTATTTTTTCAAGCAGTTGATGATATGTATGAAAAATATAGAAAACCTATTTGGGTAACAGAAATGTCAATTGTAGATAATGACGCCAAAACGGTTTCTGAAAATACACTTTCACTTGCTCAGACTTTACCAACTATGAAATCAATTCTAAGTGGATTTTATCAGAGAGAATTTGTCCATAGATTTGCGTGGTTCTCGGGAACCACTAATTCTCCTAATTACCCTAGGTTAGTTTCTTCAATTTTATACGATGAATTGGATAATTTAACAATTCTTGGAAATTATTATTCTCAATTTAGATTTAATCCTGAAAGCGGACCGGGAACTATTCCAGAGGTGATAAAGGAAATTGAAGGTAACCTAATTAAAAATGGAACTTTTGAAACCGGTGATATATCTCCCTGGGGAGGTTTTAAAAATGCTGTGATTTCCTCAGCAGCTCAACCGACGAATTCGGGTAATTATCTTGCGAGAATTGAGCCGCATGACGGTTCAATATTCCAAATAGTTGATGTAGAACCCGGAGAGAAATACGAGTTAAAATTTTCTCACAGGTGGAAAGACATCCCTGAAAATACTTTTAAAGCTGTCTTAAGAAATGACAAGGGAGACGAATCTAAATTTTTGGAATTTGAGATTTTAAAAACCGATATATGGACTGAAAATAAAATAGAGTTTACTGTTCCTAGTGAGGTAACCTCGGCTAAATTGGCTTTCTACAAACCTCAACTGAATCCACTTTTACCATCATTCTTTTTAGATGATGTTTCCATCATAAAGTTGTAAAATACTGAAATTCACACTTATATGAATTAGTTGTTTTATTATTTGAGTAATTTGTTATAAAAAACACCTTAATATCATGGGTATTTCTATACACCTTTAAGGTATTTTTATACATAGAAATAATAACACATTGATTGGAAAAAATAATTTTTTAAGATTCTTACTATTATTAGGTTTTCTAACTACTTCGTATGTAGTTATAGGTCAAACTACTAAGTTTACAAATAATAGCAATACAGGTGATGGTAGTTGGGCAACTGCTACGAATTGGACTAATGGGGTACCAGACGCGCCCGGCGCTAAAGCACAAATTGCTAAAATTGTAGATCTTCCAGGACCTTACACTATTGGTCAACTTAATTTTGTTAATGCTGCAGCTGGTGGAATTAATGCAAATCAACTTAATAGTGCTAATGGAAACGGAGTGTTAACGATAACTGGTAATGGAGTAAATCAGCCACTTCAGGTGAATAAATTTCAACAGGCTGCAACGTTTAATATTCCAATTATTTTTGACTCAAACGGAGCCTTAACAAATACTTTTAGACAGGCTCAAGGTCAACAAAACTTGGTATTTCAACAGTCATTTACTGTCAAGGATCAAATCATTTTTACTGCCCTTAATAACTCAAGTCAATTAAATTTCAACCATTCATTAGCGGGTGCTGGAAAAGTCAAATTTGGCTCTGCGACAAGACCTAAATTTGGAGCTAATTACACAGGAGCTAACTATAGTGGTATTATGGAGATTAATGGAGGCGCTGGAGCTTCTGCGGTAGCTTTAGTTTCCAACGTAGCTGATGATGGTACCTTTTTAAGGGCCGGTGGTGTTATTGATGTAACAAATGCAGGAGTTACTATAACAATTAATGGAGCAAATACATTCAAAGGGAATATAAGTGCAAATAATAACACGGTTGGCCTTGTTATTAATAAAAATCAGTCGGCAGCTGGATTAATTACTATGGGAAGTGGAAGCATTAACTTATCTGCCCATGCAGATGTAACATCCATTGCCTTTGCTGATAATTCTGGATCAAATTGGAATACAGGAACTATTATCATAACTGGTGTTTCAAATAATGAAGTATCCTTCGGTACAAATGCAAATGGGCTAACAGCGCAGCAATTATCTCAAATTACTCTTAACGGAGCTGCAGCGTTAATCAATGCCCAAGGACAATTATATACAGCTGGCGGAGGTGGAGGCGGTAATGTCAACAGCACATTTAATAATGGGGATGGCGATAATTTATGGTCAAATGCTGATAACTGGACTAACGGTGTTCCTAATCATGCAGAAGCAAAAGCTACTATAGAAGCTGCTTCTGTAATAGTAGATACCGACGTTTCTTTAGCTCAACTTAAATTTACCTCAAATACTCCAGATATAGTAACATTTACCCGAACTGGTAATAAAAAGCTTACAATAATAGGTACTGGAGTAAATCAGATCTACCAGGCAAATAAAAATGGTTTAACTGTTAATATGAATCTTCCAGTTGTTGTTACCTCTGGGGGAGGAGAAAAAATTTGGCGAACAAATAACAACAATCAAAATATAACCTTTGGAGCTGGCCATTCTTTAACAATGAACACCGATTTGCTTTTCACAGCTAGCAGCTTATCTAGTCAACTAAATTTTAATGGAACAATTGCAGGTGCTGGTCAACTCAAAATAGGATCTAAATCAAATGTAAATTTTGGATCAGCATACAGCGGTGCATCACACACTGGAGCATTTAATGTTGGTGGAGGTACTTCACCCAACAATGTAACTATAGTATCTAATGTTTCCGATAATGGAACCTTTTTAAATAATGGTAGGACTTTAACTNTTTCAAACCAAGGAGCATCAATTACTGTTAATGGGGCAAATACCTTTAAGGGAAATATAAATACAGGAAATAATACTGCTAGTCTTATCATCAATAAGAATCAATCATCTATAAAAAATATTACTATGGGAACTGGAGGTATAAATTTATCTGCTGATCCCAGTGTAACCTCTATTGCTTTTGCTGATAATTCTGCTCAAACCTGGGCAACAGGAACGCTCGCAATAACAGGTTTAGCAGACAACGAGGTGTCCTTCGGTACAGATGCAAGTGGGCTATCAAACGGTCAGCTAGCTCAAATAACTTATAATGGTTGTACTGAAGTTACAATTAATGAAAACGGACAGCTTTCTGGTACTGGTGGATGCCCTCCACCTCCAGCACCGGGGAATAGAGCTCCTAGCNCTGGAGTAGACNATGTTACTGTTGTCAAAAATAAATACTCGGATGCTATTGAAGTTTTAAAAAANGATNCCGACCTTGATGGGGATNAGATATCTCTTGTCAGCGCGTCATCCAATCAGAGTAATGGAATAATTGATGTTAACGTAAATAAAGGCACAATAGTTTATATTCCCGCTCCTGAATTTACTGGTTCTGAGACAATTATTTATACCCTTACAGATGGAACTGATCAGTCCAATGGTGTATTGTATATTACTGTTGAGGATAATACNGNTCCTGTAGCCGATGCTAAAAGTGAGTCCACAATTNAGGANATTATAAANGAAATAGATTTATCNGCATCTGATGCAAATGGTGATAGCTTNTTTTTCCTTCTNGTCGATAGTCCATCCAACGGAGAAGTTAGTATAAGTAGAGCNGGTAAAGCNACATACANCCCTAACTCAGGNTTTTTTGGATCCGATTCCTTCACTTTTAAAGTTAATGATGGTATGGATGACAGCCTACCGGTTACTATTAGNATAGTAGTTACAAGTAATGATACTGANAATGATGGTATTTTAAATGCTGACGATCTCTGTCCGGATACCTTAGATGGTGAAGCTGTTAATTTAACGGGTTGCCCAGTATTCGAATTACCTGATAACAATAATAAAATTGAAATAACAAGCGCATCTTGCGTTGGATCTAATGATGGCTCTTTAAAGTTTAGTGTTACTGACTCTTCATTTAATTATACTGTAAGATTAGTTGGTTTAAGATCACAAAATCAAGGGATTAGTACCCATGAAATTATTGGTGCTAGCAATTCTCTCTCGGTCACTGGACTTTCTGAAGGGCTATATTCTGCTTGCTTTTTAGTAAATGGTCAACCTGGATACGAGCAATGTTACGAGGTTCTAATTGATCAGCCTCAACCGCTATCTGCATTTATAGGAATAAACGAATCTAGTTTAACTACAAATATTGAACTTAAAGGATCTGATAGTTATAACATCGAAGTCAATGGNTCCAGACATNATGATATAAGAGGAAATAATTTTACTNCTGCTCTAAGAACAGGAATAAATAANATTAAAGTTTCTACTGATAAAAANTGTCAAGGACTAGTCGAAAAACAAGTGTTTCTTTCTGAAGAAATTCAGTATTACCCTAATCCAACTATTAATGATGTTAATGTTCATGTATCTGGGAGNGATAAAANAGTNNTGGTTAGCGTTTATAGCATAAAAGGTGAATTAATATATTCTAGAGAACAAGAAATTGAGGATTTTTCTAGATTAACAGAAATTGATTTAGAATCCCAAATAACTGGTACTTATATGGTTACCATGGAAAGCGAAACCGTTAGAAAAGTATTTAAAATTGTTAAGGAATGATGAATATTAATAGATACTTAGGTTTAATTATTGTCTGCTTTTTAATTTCAAACTGCTCAGGTGACGAAAGCAGTGCTCTTATTCCAGAAAACGCATTATTGGTATCACCCGCAGAGAATTACCCGTGTCTAACTGGTGACTCTGTATCGGATACCGAAATAGAGGTAATATTTAGATGGTCTCCTGCAAGATATACTGATTATTATAATCTTAGGATCACTAACTTGATTTCAAACGAGNTCATAAATAAAACTAATATAAAAGATAATGGAGCTACAGTCGTTTTAGAAAAAGGTAAAGCTTATTCATGGAGTGTCAGCTCAAAAAGTGATCTTGTTAATGACGTAGGGACTAGTGAGGTTAATAACTTTTACGTAGGTGGATTTGAATCAGTTACCAATGCCCCTGTTCCTGTTTCTCTAACCCAGCCAGACCAAGGTTCAAATGTAATAATACCAGAAAGCGGAAAAGTCTCCTTTTCCTGGAGTGAAAACTCACAAAATAATTCAATGAAATATACTTTGTATTTGGATAAAATCGATGGTAAACAGNCACCTTCAGCTGATCACGTTGACCTTACATCTGATTCAATAGATGTTACTTTAGAAAACGGTAGTACCTATTNTTGGAGANTNAAATCATTTGATGGAACAAATAGCAGTTTTTCTATTGTAAACACTTTCAAGACTAATGATACTGGTTCAGATAGTAATACTGGGTCTGGAACCAATCCTACTGAGGAGCAAGTTACAGAAGTACCTGGAAATATNATTAAAAATGGAACATTCGAAAGCGGAAGTATATCTCCATGGGGAGGTTTTAATAACGCTGTTTTAGCATCTACTGCACAACAACCCAATACAGGGCAATATCTCGCTAGGATTGAGCCAAACGATGGTTCAATTTATCAAATAATTTATCTTGAACCAGGCGAAAAATATGAGTTGANATTTTCTCACAGGTGGAAAGATACTCCTGNAAGNTCATTTNATGTTATCATTAAAAANGAAGAGGGAGATAANGCTAAATTTTTCGAATACGAAATATTTAAATCAACTGATTGGATAGAGAGTAAAATCGAATTCACAGCTCCTCAAGGAGTAAATATTGCTAAGTTGGTTTTTTATAAACCTCAGGTAAGTCCAATCTTTCCTAGTTTCTTTTTGGATGATGTTGTAATTCAGAAAAAGTAAGATTATTTTTAATTAATTTAATTATCTAATCAATCATCTAAAAGATGATTTCTCCTCTGGTTATCTATAACTTATAATACAGGGATTTACAATCTTATTATAATCTCCTTATTAATATAGGTGAGAAATAAAAAAATTTATCTTTATTTTTAGATTGTAAATCTTAATAATACAATAAGCCTGATGAGTCTATACAACAAATATATACTACCCTCTATAATTATATCAGGGTGTAATAAAAAACCTCAAATGAAACAACGAGAAAAAGTTATCCCATTTGCTGAGGGTAAAGTTTTGGAAGTTGGAATAGGATCAGGGCTTAATTTACCTTTTTACAACGCTAATAAAGTGAAAGAATTAATAGGTATAGATCCTTCTGTTGAGCTTTGGGAAAAAAGAGAACCAATGAAAGGTTTAGGTTTTCATTACGAATTTATTAAAGCCGTTGCAGAAGACATGCCCTTTGAAAAGCATTATTTCGATACAATTGTTATAACCTATACATTATGCTCGATTCCTGATTTTCAGTCAGCATTAGAATCTTTAAGAAAGGTTTTAAAACCAACTGGCAAATTTCTTTTCTGCGAGCACGGAAAAGCTCCTGACAAATCAGTTTTATTTACTCAAAATATAATTAATCCTGTTTGGAAATTAATTGGAGGTGGATGTAATATAAATCGGGATATTCCATCAATAATCAATCAAAATGGCTTTAAAATTTCAGATCTAAAAACGATGTATGTGCCTGGATGGAAACCTGTAAGTTTCAATTTTTGGGGTCAAGCAAAACCTAATTAGTAGCAATAGTAGATCGTTAAATCCCCTTAATAAGACTTTTTATATTATCGGTATATCTCCTCGATTAGTTTTGTTGCTTCTAAGCCACTCAAATTATTGAATCTAATACTCTTATAAGAGAGATATTTATAGCCTTTAACCATTAACTAATTAACTTACTGATATCGAAGAGATGAAGAACAACCTAAGCCTGAACGAATCTAAGCTCGGTAATAAATAGATATNNAAAAAAATAGGGAGTGAATTATCACTCCCTATTTTTATNAATATTTATTTAACTCTTTATTGAATTTTGAATCCTTGCGGATTTTGAACTAATTTACTAGTTGCTATTGCCTCNGCCGGAATAGGTGAAATATATTGCGCCTTACCAGGTTGCCTTACCAATGGTACTTGCTCAGTAGGATCTCTCTTCAAAATTGCGCTCTCAAGAGTTTCTGTTCTAACCAAATCAAACCATCTTTTGTGTTCAGCGGCTAACTCCCACCCTTTCTCATCAATAATATCCTGAACTGTTGCAGAAGTTGCGTCAACTGCTGCGTTA
>NHFW02000028.1 GCA_002171295.2 Flavobacteriaceae bacterium TMED121 | reverse complement strand
TCGCGTAAAGCTCCAGACAGGCAATTGTCAGATCTCGCAGATGTAGAGAAGGCACTTGGTAAATCTGAAGATATTCTTGGAACAATTCCTACTGCTGACGAAATGCAGGCAGAGTTAGATGCAATCAAAGAAGAAGCAGATGAAGCATTACAACAAGTTGTAGACGAAGGAATCAGAGACCAGATGACGGCATCTGAACCTCCTAAAGAGCTTATAGAACCTGAAGCATAAGAAAGAATCCAATATATAGGCGCCAATTTGGCAAGATATAATGGAACCTATAGGCCACGAGGGGCTAGGCAGACTTCTCAAACTTGAAGATAATCTGCTAACACCCCACGTTGTATTCAGTCATTCAGACTTAGAAGAGTCTAAAGATTTAGAGTCGGGAGGAACAATTACAATTGGTAAAAAGTTCGATTTACCCCCTAGCCCATTAGGACTAGATTCCAATAAGTCTCCGTACTTGCAGCTATCTGAAAATATTGCAGTTATTGACAACGCATATTCAATTCAACCTAAAAAATTGGTAGATATTGCGAAAGATTTTAGATTGGAAGCAGGCTATTCCAGATTACTTTATGCGCCAGCAGTAGAACCTTCGCAAATGCCAATTTTAGCATATTTAGGAGTGGATATCTTTGATGATTTAAATGTTGAATTACGCAGTTCAACAGGTTGGGTTCTAGAAAGTGGAGAATGGATTAAACCAAATAAAAAAATAGAAGATTTATACTCGCATAACCGTGCAGAATTAGAGCGTTGGGTATTAAGAATACGAAATGCAATATCTAATGGAAGATTAAGAGAATTAGTAGAATTGACGAGTCTTCATAATCCTAGAGTTTCTCAAATCTTGCATCACTCAACACCTGTCTTAATCGAAAAAGGCGCTAGAGTCCACTCAACGATAAGGTCAAATGATTTAAGCTTAAATCATCCGGCAATTCTTGATTTCCAAGATCGATTATCAAATTATACTCCTCCAGCAAAAGAGATGGTTTTGTTAATTTTACCTTGCTCAGCAAGAAAGCCCTATTTCAAAAGTAGCAGCCATAAGCGATTTTTTAACGCACTTCGTGACGTTGATAATTATTTAGCACTACACGTTGTTTCAGTGACTTCTCCATTAGGATTAGTTCCTAGAGAGTTAGAGTTTTGTTATCCTGCAGCACATTATGATATTGCAGTGACCGGCCAGTGGAGTGCATCTGAGATTGAAATGCTTAGATCTCAGTTAGCCAAATTAAATCTTAAAAAGAATTATAGCAAGGCAATCGTTCATGCAGGTTCTTCATCAGAAATAATGGCTAAATTAATCAAGGAATTAGGGATTGATGTAGTAGATACTAGGGCCGAAAAACCATCTTCGTATGAAGGGCTGGAAATACTTCAAAATATTGCAAGAATGTCGTTGTCAGATGTTCCTTTATTGAATACTAAAGACAGAGCCAAAGGTGAAGCAAAGGGATTAGCAAAGTTCCAGTACGGCGATAATTATGATTTTTTAGTAAAGTCCGAAATTAGTGGGCGCATGCCGTACAAATTACGATGCGGAAATTTAGCCGCGATGTCTCCAGTAGTTGGCGGTTTTGGGCTAACTTTGAAAGGAGGAATTGAGTATTCTTCACAAGGAGGCCCCACGATTATTGCAGAGGCTTTCAAATTAATAGGAGATTTATTTGCAGTAGGCGTAAAGTCTTACGAAGGAAGTTGGAATATAGGAGATCAAGTGGTTATTAAGCAAGGAGATTCAGTAACAGGCGTAGGTATTGCAAAGATGGTGCCGGAAGAAATGGTTGCAATGAAAAGAGGAGTTGCAGTGGAGGTAAGACATCATGCCTGAGGCATTTGTTCCATTGACAGATTTTGTCAACGAATCAAAATCAATACCTAGAGATCACCCCTTAGATAAGCCAGTAGCAAAATGGACAGAAAAGGAAATTCTGAATGGTGAGGTGGTAGAAGCAGGCGTTGTAATTCTAAGAACAAGAGGGTGTTATTGGTCTATTAAGGAAGGTTGTTCGATGTGTGGTTACTTCAATGACACAGTTCCAGGAGGCGTTAGTGACGATATGCTAAGAGAGCAATGGCAAAAGGTTAGACCCATTTTAAAAGGTAAAAAATATGCTAAAATTTACACTTCAGGCTCATTCATAGACCCGACAGAAGTTCCATTTGATTTTGCAGACGAGGTAATGTCAGACATGTCTGATATGGGGATTGAAAAAGTTTTAATTGAATCATTACCAGAGTTTGTTAACCCTAAGAATTTTGCTTATACCAATTCTCCTAAATTGGAGATTGCAATTGGTTTAGAATCTTCAAGTTCAATAGTTTTAGATAAATCAGTTAACAAACGTTTACGATGGCCACATTTTGTCAAAGTATGTAAGCTTGCCCGAGATAACGGAGCTGAAGTTAAGGCGTATATTTTGCTTAAACCTCCTTACCTTGGTGAGAAAGAAGGCATAGAGGACGCAATACAATCTGCAATTGATGCGGCACCTCACGTGAATAAAATATCAATTAATCCAGTAAATGTACAAAAAAATACAGTTGTTGAAAAATTATGGTTTAGAAACGAGTGGAGTGCGCCTTGGCTCTGGTCAGTCGTAGAGGTTTTACAAAAATGCGAAGATTTACCAGTTCGTGTATACTCAGACCCAACAGGAGGAGGTACACGAAGAGGCGCCCATAATTGCCATGATTGTAATAAGAAGATCTTAGACGCACTGAAAAATCATCGCCTTGGCTTAGGAAATCTGAAAGCTCTACATTGTAATTGTAAGTCTCGCTGGAAAGCATTAGTCAATCAATCAAAGTTGAGGAGAAATGGTTCAGAACCTCACGGATATAGAAGTGGTTTTGCAGGCAGCAGGCATTTTTAATGGGGCTATTCTAGCGATTACTAATGGAAGAAATAAATTGGCTTAGAGTTTTTGCAGGCTTATTGCTTGTTTTGTTTATTCCAGGATATACCTTAATTCAAGCGATGTTCCCTAGAAAAGGTGAATTAGATGAAGAATTTGATACGCTTTACAGAATAACTTTAGGTATGGCAATGTCTATTTGTATAGTAATAATAATTGGNTTTATTTTAGGAAATCCTNCGTTNGGTANTGCACCATCNTGGGGNAATTCNGATGANGANAAAGGTTANTTTCAAACNTTTTTTGTTACTACATCNTTATTACTTNTATCTATTTTATTTTTCGTAGCAGGNTGGTATAGAGGNGCNTATCCNTGGACTGCAAANATTCATCCAAATCTNGCTAGAGCGCCACCAGGAATACGTATTGAATCNGAATTAGCAGTTGCAGGAAAATANATACCNGCAGAATTAATTGAGTTACAAGGNTTAAAACATGATAGAGATAATGTTAANCGAAAACTANCAGAGGNAGAATCTCGAAAACGTACNGGTAGNTCAGTCATGAAAAAGTATTANGAAAAGAAGGAGAAAANTCTTNTAGCTGATTTAGCAGACATAGATTCAAAAATGGCAGACATAGATCAACAATTNAATAGACCNGNAGANGGAGAAGGTTTATCTGGCGATGTANTCCAAGAAGNATCTTTACNAACATCAGATGAAGAGGAATAGTTTTGGAATATAAACTTGTAGTAGTAGTTAGAACGGATTTAGGAATATCTAAGGGTAAAATGGCAGCTCAAGTAGCACATGCAGCAGTTAATTGTTCACTCAAAGCAAAAAAATCTGATTTATCAAATTTCAAAGGTTGGTACGGCGACGGTCAAAAAAAAGTAGTTGTCAAAGGCAGTAACGAATCGTCTCTTAAGNAACTTCAACGGCATGCAAGAGANATAGGTTTGATATGTAGTTTAGTNANTGATGCAGGTTTAACNGAAGTAGCACCAGGAACAATTACGTGTTTAGGCATAGGNCCNGCCCCAGACTCTAAANTTGATGAAGTTACAGGAAATTTATCTNTATTCTAAACCCAACGCTTTATTTATCACGNGTGTTTNGANNTNTATGGGTTGGTTNGGTAAAAAGAAGGAAGAAAAGAAAAAATTNGATTATTCAGAAGAAACTAAGGAACTTTTTGCAGAAAGNGATGCTTATTANGCNGAACAACGTCGCAAATTAGGTGGCGGAGATTCAAATCCCGAATTNGCAAATCAAAAACAAGAAACAGAATCNCCNTCNCGNAAAGAGGATTTAGAANATCTTCTNGGAGGTTCAGGNGATTTTAACCCNTACGTGAATAANGANGAAGCTNCACCAANGGCATCATCAGGTATTACNTCTTCCNAATCAATCTCCAGCTTCTTCTTCGGNATANNNTTGNGCTTCATGNGGAAAAGAATTTCANGAAAAGTGGGGTAAATGNCCATCATGTGGNGGAGANATGAAAAAGGTTGAAACTCAATCTGNAGANTCTACNCCTTCAGCACCATCTCAGAANAGCTCTANTTCAACANCAATTAATTCNGATGTNGGAGATCCTTTAGACGANCTTCTNGGAGATTTTAGTTCNCCAANAGAAGANGANAGCANCAGCNATTCATCTGATGANTTACCGAANAANATTAGAATGGTTGNCGATGANGATAGCGGNCCTTCAACNGATTTTGGANCTCAGCGNTCAAGNCATAGTAATCGTAAGAGNGTTNGAAANGTTAGGAAAGTGAAAAGACCACGTAACCNNTAATAGGATTTCAGATGTCAGATTCAGANAAAGTACAAATACCTGAGNCTGCAAAAGANATAGGAATNGCTCTAGGNAGNGTTCTTTTAGTTTTTCTAATAACATTNGCTTACAGCGGTAATTGGCCACCAATGGTCGTTATTGAATCAGGGTCAATGGANCATACAGATAATNCACTNTATNANGAACCNGGATTTACACACATTGGAACAATAGATACAGGNGATTTAGTAGTAGTAAAAGANGCCAAAAAGTCAGATATAGTTACTTATTTGCAAGGAAAGAAAACAGANTATAANAAATATGGAGATTATGGTGATGTGATTGTATATTACAAAAATGGNATTAAAGANATTGATGNCNGCCCAGTTACTCCAGTAATTCATAGAGCTATGGCTTGGGTAGATGTATTAGAAGAACCAAAAGATATGGACGGGGACAATATCACAGATTATTATTACATTCCCGAAATTAAAACCTATTTTGGTTCTAAAATAGAGTTTTCTGAAATTGGACTCAGTGGGGGTGCTCATTTGAAGGACCTACAGAATTCAGGATACATTACAAAAGGAGATTCAACAGGAAATCCACATCCTGACCAATTGACTCATAGAGATATCAATAATAATCCAGTACAGCCCGTAGATCCAGACTGGATAATTGGCATGGCAAGAGGTGAATTGCCGTGGTTTGGCTTAATTAAATTAAAAATAACTCAGCCAGAAAATTACGATAAGGCACCATCAGGCTGTAAATCTATGCTTTGGATATCAATAATATTTATTCTAGTAGGGCCTTATACAGTTGGAAAAGTTTTAGAAGTACGAGATCAAAGAGCTAAATTAGCTAAGAAAGGTAAGAGTAAACGTTAATTATAACCAAGTAACGAGCAATTAAGAATGTCTAAATCACCAGCTGCAGCTAAACGCGGAATTCCTTCCAAAGAAAATTTCAAAGAATGGTATCCATTTATTGTTGAGACTGCAGAATTAGTTGATAAAAGATATCCAATCAAAGGAATGGATGTGTGGAGACCATACGGTTGGAAAACTATGAGACTTATTGATAATTTGACTCACGAAGAAATGGAAAGAACAAATCACGAAGAAGTCAATTTTCCACTTTTAATACCTGACGATTTATTAGATAAAGAAAATAAACTAGTTTCATTACTAAAGAAAGCAAGAGAAGCTGGTGTAGACCCTTCAGAATTAAGATTAGAGGATGAAGCTGAAGGTTTTGCCAAAGAAGTTTACTGGATTAAACACGCCGGAGAAACTAAATTAGATAAGCCAATGTTTCTGAGACCGACTAGCGAGACAGCGATGTACACTATGTTTCCGTTATGGATTCGTTCGCATGCTGATTTGCCCCTGAAAACTTATCAAATTGTGAACACTTTTAGATATGAAACTAAGCAGACTCGATCCTTTATTAGAGTTCGTGAGATACATTTCTTTGAAGCCCATACGGCCCATATCGATGAGCAAGATGCTACAAGACAGATTAATGAAGATTTAGAAATCGTGAAGAATTTAATGAATGATTTAAATTTTCCAGTACTCGTAACTAAGAGACCAGTTTGGGACACTTTCCCTGGAGCCTGGTACACCATAGCTATAGATGTAATAATGCCAGATGGTAGAACTTTACAAGTGGCCTCAGTACATCATTACAGAGACCAATGGGCTAAAGCTTTCGACATAAAGTATGAGAGCGAGTCAGGAGGACAAAAGTATGTCCATCAAACGACGTATGGTATGTCTGAAAGATTACTTGGCGCTACAGTAGCAACTCACGGTGATGATAAAGGTTTGATTATGCCTCCCTCAATTGCACCAATTCAAGTAGTAGTGATTCCAATATTGTCTAAGGAAGGGTCAGAAGAAATAGTATCTGCAGCCGAAGAAATTGTCAAGACTTTGAAATCTGAAAGAATTAGAGTAAAATTAGATAATAGAGACATTAGGCCTGGGCAGAAATATTATGATTGGGAAATAAAAGGAGTTCCACTTAGAATAGAACTAGGCCCAAGAGATTTAAAATCAAATTCCTACATGTGTGCTCGAAGAACCGGAGAGAAATGTAGTTATAGCTTAGGAGATTTAGTAAACTCTGTAAAGAAAGAATTGGATTCAGTTAATGAGCATATGAAAGAAGCTGCTAACACACATTTCAATAAACACATTAAACAGATGCCAAGCATAGAAATAGTAGGTTCGAATATTTCAATTGAAACCAATTTAGAAGATGGATTTGTTTATGAAATGCCGTTTGAAGGGAACGATGCACAAGCTGAATTAATTGAAAATGAAACTGGTTTTTCATTTTTAGGAGAATCAACAACACCTTATTCTAAAGAGAGAAAATGTTTGGTTACAGGTAAGTATACAATTAATAGGATTTTCCTAGCTAAAACTTACTAAGATAGATTAAATAAGTGCTTNAGTNAGACTTTATATACAGTCTGTGACAATGTTTATGTCCGACAGTAGAATCACTTGTGGTTCAAAACTGTCAGAAAGAGGACGCAACCATGGAACACAGAATAGAAAAGAACGATGAGGGAGTTTCCCCAGTTATTGCCGTTATNTTAATGGTGGCAATTACAGTTGTTTTGGCAGCTGTGCTGTACGTTTGGGCAGCCAGTTTCTTAGAACAAGGAGAATCAGCCCCTATAGGCACATTCTACACAACAAAAGATAGTCAGAATAACTATTTCGTAGAAGTGATTAAAGTAAGCAAACAAGAAGACTTGCTAGGATTTAGCTTCTTCTTGAAGGACGGATCTGGATCGACTTATGTCGGTGGCAACGGCTTCGGTGAAGTTGCTATGCAATTCCAGGGCGGTGACGAGATGGGTATAGATATGACCTATAACGGAGATGATGATGCATTAAAGAGCAGGGCAACCAATGTCTCAAATGACGATGGTACTGATTTCCCAGTTCATTTCTCTGACAACGACCGCGACGGCAAATTGTCTGCTGGAGACCAATTCACAGTATATGGACCAGACTCTGGTCCAGCACGAAGTGACTGGAAACTAGACATTCAGTTTGATGCAACCGGAGACATTATTGGCTCCGCTAGATTACCATAAGTAGTCTAGATAGGAAATGTAGCGTTAGGTAGGGGACTTTGTTCCCCTATCTATCGGTTACGACTTTTTTTACTTTTATTTTTTACTAGCGAAGCTTTTATTTTTATCTCTTAATCATTATGACTAGGAGTTAGTACAGAATAATGAAGAAAATAAGCTTAATCTTAATTACATTTCTTTTGATTACAGGAGTTTCAGGATCTTATGGTTATTTTGTATACATTTATGATAATGATAATTCTAGTTCCGAAAATGCTATAATTAGTGATGAAATAGTAGAAGAAGAGCAATCTGAGACTTCTCAGAATCAAACAGTAAGTAATGAAACGGAAGAACCTAAAGAGGAAGAGTTACCTTTTGATGTGGTTGGCATCTTTAAATGTATTGAAATAGATTCTGAGCAAAGGTGCTGGCAAACTCACGAACCAAGTCAATCAATCTCAGGTTCTTCTGTTCCTTTAGTTGTTGATTTACATGGTTATGGATTTAATTCAACAGAACACAGAAGAATTTCAGATTTTGATGAGATAACAAGTGATGAAAATGCAGTAGTAATCTATCCAGACGCTCTAGATTTTTCATGGAATTCGGGCTGGTGTTGTGGAGCATCAAAAGATCAAGAGCGTGATGACATAGGCTTCATTCTTAAAATGATTGACATAGCTATTGATTTCCATAATATTGATAATACTAGAATATATGCTACAGGATGGTCAAATGGGTGTGCAATGGCTCAAGCTCTTGCTAATAAGGCAAGCGATGTATTTGCCTCTGTAGGATGTATGTCTTGGTATCTCTTACAAGAAGCAGATAATAGTTATTCTCCAATTCCTATAATTGAACTTCANGGTATTTTAGATTTAGTAATTCCCTATGCTTCTGATGTCAACGGCGGTTTAGTCCATGGTCATGTTCCTTCGTTAGAAACCGCATCTGGAGCCATTCAAAATATGTATAACTGGAAGGAAATGAATGGCTGTAATGGAAATTTTCCTGATGTTAATGAACAAAATACGTTTTATTCAGTTCAGGGTTTTAACGACTGCGAAAATAATGCCCAAGTAAGATTAGTTACCTTGAATGCTCACGGTCATAATCCTTATTCTGAAGATGCTCAGCAAGAAAGCACAGGAACTTTTCTTCCTGGAAGCCAGGTACCTATATCTACATCTCAGATAGCCTGGGAATTTATTAGCCAACATTCCAAATGATGTCTTTTAAGACATAAATGATATTCTCTTTAAAAGAGACCTTTGCCCTATCAATTTAAGGTTCTATGACCTTTTAGACCTATAGCTAACGTATGCCAATCCACCAACAAGACCTACAACTACAAGCGCAATCATTCTGAATGAATTGCCGTCGTCATCAGATTCCGAACTAACTGATATGGTTATAGATTTTTCATTATTTGTAGTATCTACTTCATTAAGAGTTACGGAGGGATCTATAGCCACTCTTAATGGGTGAGAGCCTTTGGTTGCAGTCCATGTTGCTGTAACAGTAACTTCTTCATTATCATTACCATCAAAGACTATTGTAGTCACGTTGAATGGTTCATCTCCATTGTAAAACACAATTGGAACATTCTGGATTCCAGTATTATTCACCAAATTGGTAATTTTAGCAGTTAGTGTTACTTCAGTCCCTTCTACAGGAACTTCAGGATTCCATAATAGTTCAGACACTATAAAGTCTGGACTCTGGGCTTCAATTGGTGTAACTTCTATATCAAAAGTATGTGTAATATCATTTAACTGATTATTAATTCCATCAGTCCAAGAAACACTTACACTGAAAGTTTCTTTATCATTGACAGCAACTGTTTGGTCAGGAGTTATTTTTAACTCAGAAGTTACGTTATCTCCGTAGTTAACTTCCCAATCACTTGGAACAAATTCAGCAGTCCAATTACTTGGAATATTNTCTATATTNAAATTGTAAAGCGTATTTAGATGNCCGTTNGACGTTCCNTTGAATTTGAANNTAACNGNTTGNCCTANCGCNACATTAGCTTCTGTTCTATCGANATTNACTTCAATTCCTCTCATTAGTTTCTTTTCAAGAGTTTCATTTTGGAGAATTCCATCTTTATCATCAGTAATGTTTGCATNACNATTCAGATTGTAAACATANTCTTGCTCACCAGCTAAATCTTCGTATTTACCAACCAAATTNTAGATTCCATCGGGAACAACAATATCAATAATNCCATTATTAAGTTCAACTTCNAAGCTGAAATTTGCACCTTCCATATCTANTTCATCAAAANTAATAACTTCNGAATCGNCTGATGANANNTANGTCTGTTTGAAGTTGACACCTCTNTTTAGNGAGACATTTAGNTTTAANGCNCNNTCTAATTCCANNNGTGCAATATCCACATAGCTAGTGNCTTCNTTTGTATAAATCCAATATTGNTATGCTCCNGTNTANAGATAAAGTTCGTANTCNCCATTTTCNTNGGNAGTTGNATTAAATTGTANATTACTGCCNNCCATNTTCCATATTTCGATTTCAGAATTTGGNAATAAATCNNCGGNATCNGCTANACCATTAAAATCNCGATCATANAATANNTTACCNGATANTTTAACTCTCCAGTCAGCNTCTCTCTTAAAANTNTGATTTTCTTTTCCAGCTNTNACATTAAGATTTTGTGAATTTAATACGAAACGNTCATTATTNNCNTCTTCAAAATGAGTCATTTCTANNTNGTAATTTCTTGGAANCAAATNTNNAATAGAAATAGTTCCATTTTCATCNGTAGNAAATATTTCTTCATANTCNNCAAAATCATTAGTAANTTTGACGTNNGCGTTAGAGANAGGNAATTTACTTCCNGTNGCATTTGTGTANGTTANNTCTAAAGTAACATTAACAGAAATNGGATTTAGAGANATAGTATACTTGTCAGTATCNCCATNAANCANAAAGTTTTCTTCAAATAATTCNTATCCTTCTAAATTAACGATNACNGAATATTCACCATTTGGTAAGTCAATTCTACCATAATCGNCGTANCCGAAAAGNCCTTCATCNGCAGTAGTTTCAGNAAAGAAAATNACACCNTCNTCAGATTCAAATTGNATATTAATTGNANNATCTTGAATCAAGTCNCCNTCAGAGGAAGAAATNACTTCACCTCTAAANTTTCCTTCATCTTTCAAGCTTAAGTTATAANTTTTNGGNTCATTCAGTAAGAGATTACCTATGAAACTGTANTGTAAGCTAGGNGCTCCATCTTGGAAACTAACGTAGTAATTNCCTTCNGGTAGNCTGCCNGAGTAGCCATCAAACTTTGTAATNTCAAAAGTNGTTGCATTANTNTGGTCGTTAACAGGACTAAAAGTTACGAANCCAGCCTCNGNNTNATCATTTANTGTTGCAATTCCACTAATATCATATTTCTTTTCAGCACTGATATTTCCTAAATTAGCATATTCTTGACCAATATCNATTTCAGTTTGTCCTGCAGCAAAATANCTAGTTCCATTTTCACTATAANTAAAAAAGTAAAGATAATTNTCAGGNGGNAAAANGACATCTACTAAATTNCCNTTTNCATCAGTTGTAAAGTTTAAGNAATATGCAGGNTCCGTAATTGGNGANAATGAAATNNTAGCATTAGNGATTCCNNTATNTTCAAANANAAATTTNNCATCAANATTTGTAGGNATNCTAGNCATTTCNACNANNAATTCTTTTAATNNATTTAAGTCNAAACTATCGATTTCTTCTCTTGTATCGTTTGTTTCGGTTGAGACTTCATANATTNTTTCAAGATTATATCCATATTTTTGTGCGTTTANTTCATATANNTTGATAGGNAATATATNTTCNGTGCCAGGNNTTTCAGCCCANATAGTTAGTTTACCTGTACTAGTTCCATCAAGAGTTACTAGCCCTTCCAAAGGAATNTCATTNCCTAAATGNTCTTCATACATTGANATNATTGCATTTTGGCCATAGGTNGAAGAAAGNTTTTCATTNTCATCCTTNTCATTTAAAATTANAGGTTGTAAAGNNACAAGGTTNTGCCCNTCACCTCCAATNAGAGCATATGCATTGTAAACNCCAGCAGGTAAAATGAATTCATAGAATCCATCTANTCCACTNTGTGTAGTTACACTTCCGCCAGATTCAGAGTCAAATATAATTTTTATATTTTCAAATCCTTTTTCNCCCTCATCNAGAATTTTACTTCCNTTAANGTCTTCAAAGAGNCTTCCNTCAANNGNGTATCCCATNCGCTCATAGNAGCAGCTAGTGGAGTTGNAANNGTATTGCTGTCAATNCGTTCTANATATGCAAGCGTATCATTNCCTTTTTCATGTATAGTGAATAAGTCATANGTTCCTTGAGGNAGTACNGTAGCAAAATATCCATTATCATTGGTNNATACATTATATGAGTCAAGTAGATTTACATTTCTTANAGAAATTTGCTCGTTAGCAATNCCATTGTNATTATGANTTAAAGTNCCNTCNAGTCTGAAACCATTACGTAAAGTGGCGTCATACCCTTTGGAAGTTCCTTTTTCAAGAACAATATCTACACTATTGTTTTCCCAGCTTATCGTACCATCAGCTAGCAATCCTTCAGTATCTAGTCTTAAGGTATAGTTTCCAGGAAGTAGTTTTTCAAAACAAAAAGATACTGATCGCCCATCGTCTTCATCAGGACAATCAGAAGCCTGCAAATAGTTTTGACTAAAGAATTGACTTTCTACAAGACTATCATTTGTATGGTCGTACAGAGAAACTGTAATTTGCGTATTTCCGACTTCATCGCTTGTTTCAAATTGTCCCCATATTGTACTTGGCTCAAGAGATTCACTAATTTCAATTTCTTGGCCTGCCCTTGTTGCAGAAGCTCCAACGTATGATCCTAATACAATTTCATGTTCTTCTACTACGGTAGTTACAGTATATTCTCCAGGAGCTAGGCCCAAGAATTCATACCTTCCATTTGCATTAGTGTTTACAATTGTTTCTATTCCTGAACGGATATTCGTCGCTTTAATTGGAGTAATTGGAAGAGCTTCATCTACACTGCCACTAAATGTTCCATCCTTATCCATATCCCAGAATAATCGTCCAGTAATATTAGTAGGTTCAACTTCTATGTCAATATTGAACGTAGAATTGACATTAGTATATCTCATTGCAGCTTCCTCTGAGATATTTACTTTTAGAAGATCATCAGCACTTGTTCCGGTTAAAATATTATTACTAACTTTTGTAATTTTTTCTTGGTCAGAAGTTAGTTCACCTAGTGAAACCATTATAGTGATGTTGCCAGCAACAGACAGTACTGAATAATCACCATTTTCATCAGTAGTAGTTCTTCCGTGAGGAATACCAAATTCATCTAGAAGAGTAACATCTGCACTAGCTACAGGATCTCCGTTCGGAGTTGTCACAGTTCCTTGAATGGTAGCTCCATCATAATACTTCAACATTCTTAGTTGAGTGCCTGCAGACTTTACTAATTTAAAATGGGTCATGTTCCATCCAGGAGCAGGACTTTTTCCTTCCTGAGCTATAGCTCCGGTTATGCCTGGAATTCCGTCTTGTATCGGACGCCCAATATCTGGAGCAGACCAACCTATGAATGCTCTAAAGAACATCGAGTTCAAAAATTTCTCTTTGTAAACAAGGACGTCAGATTCTATAGTTAAAGAGGGGTTAACTTCCAATAAATCATTAATTTCTTCGACAGGCAATGTCTGCCCATTAGATAAAGTATACTGAACTTCTACAAAATCATTAATGTTATAATCAGCCAAACTAATTGGAGCGTACAAGATTCCCGTCTGTCCGGGTTTTGGACCATAAGCCATCATTCTTGTGTCTGCAGCAAAATACCGAATAGATTTGCCTGTAAGTTGTTCCATTTCCCATAGTAAATCTGAAATAGTAACAATATCCATAGTCATTAAAATTGGATTTCCAGTTCTTATTGCAGCATTTCGGTTGTTTATATCTATCTTATCGCCTTCTGAATTTTCAGTTTGGGGATATAGTTCAACATAATCACTAGGATTTGATACAATATGTTCAAATGCAGAAACGTTTTCTTCGTTTAAGTATCCATCTAATAGTTTTTCTCTTACATCAGAATTGAATTTATCAGAATCTCTGTCTACCTCAGTTTCTAATATTCTGTAAAGAAGAAGAGACATTGCTTCATGCTCGGATTGAGAAGCAATGAAATTACCTGCAATTTGATAGCCAAACTGGAAATTATCTGCAACAGTAGGGTGTTCTCCGATGTCAATTGCCCAGAATCCGTAATCCCACCAAGCCATAAATCCAGGCCTATCTTCAGGATTCTTTTCCGTATCTTGCTCAGCTAACCATTCCAGTCCATCAATCCAGTAGTCTGAAGGGAAAGATGGTCCAGTATTACCCATATACCACAATTGGCCAGAGCTTAAGTTAGTAGTATACATCCCTGAAGTTCCTCCGGGGTAAAGTGTATCGTTATTTCTTTCTCCATAATCGAATTCTTCGGGTCTAAAAAAATCGTAGCTAAGGAAATTGTAAATATCAGCATCGTGTTCTTTTTTATCTTCAAAAGGAACTCCAGCATCATAACCGTAGAAGGTGTTTGGTAAGAAAATAAATAGTCCAACGAAAAGAGCTACTAACGGTCTTTTCATTTCAAATGATTTTCTCAATCCACTTATCCTATCACGAAAGCGGTATTGATCGATATCTTGAGCATCCATGTGACCAATAACCATAATCAATACAATCAATATAGTTGCAGTTAATAGTCCAACAAGTACGCTTATTGTGAAGAAGAACCAGAACCCAATAGCAAGAGAAAGTAATGATAATCCATAGAACATGTTTCCGCGTTTTCCCCAATAGCTGGTCCATATTTTCAAGACTGATGGGAAATCAGCCCATTGAATAATTAGCCAAGTTATCCATCCACTTATTATTGAGACAACAGGCGCTGCATTGAAAATAAAACGAACGGCAGATTGAGCCATAAACAGAGATACAAGAGCCCAAATCATAACAAAAAGATAATCTTTTTTCCACATACTTTGGTTGAAAAGTTGGTACGCCATCCATATAACACCAGAAATAGCCAGCCAAATTGAAACGGGACCAAATGCAAAGACAAAATCTGCAAATTCAGGAGGCTGCGCTTCTGCAATAGTATTGAAAAGTTTAGTTCTTACAAAGTAACCTTGTCCGCTGAATAGTAAAAATCCAAGTTCAGTGAAAACATAAGTTAGCAACAAATAGAAAACTGTAGCAACTAGTGCTGAGCTTCCAATAACTAGTAGCCAAGGCAAGTCCCTAGTAGTAACCATCAACACAGACATTATGATGTATCCTAGCAAGATATAAGCTGGAGCTTCCCACCAGACATCAATGAATCCCATAGTTTGATAGTAAGGATAAGATAAGAGAACAGGTAACCCTAAGGTAATTAATCCAATCATTCCTATACATAAACTATCAATTCTTCTGAAAGCGTTTATCAACATTTGGAAGCCGATATAGATGGCAATGATAGCCATAATGTAAGGGAAACCTTTCCAACTCATAGCAATCATAGCTATAGTCATACCAGCTAATCCTGCATAACCTAACGCTACACGTTCATTTCTTACAAGTTCACTCATTCCTTGCTTAATGCTGTCGAAATTAGTCCAATTGGAAACCCATTTCCTATCATTTGAGATAGTTAATGCCCTCATAAAGAAAAAGAAAGTAGTAGTTCCGAAAAGAATGATGTAAGAATCGTGATCAGCTAAAGCTAAACTTGAATGACTTACATGACTAGCATTAACTCCAATTAAGAAAGCCCCAATTAATCCAGCTTCTTTACCAAATTGAGCCCTTCCTATGGCATAAACTGGGAAAACAATTAATGCGCCATAAATTGCAGGTAAAACTTGCATGGTCCACCAGATAGAATCTTCTGTTGTTGAGAAGAATGGGGAAAGAATAAGTCCAACGATTGCAATTGACCAATCAAAAAGAGGAGGTCGGTTATTATTTGCACCATATGGATAGTTAAGCATTGGATCACGTTCTAAATGTTCACCATTTTCAACTACATAATCAACAACATGTTTGTGATAGTAAGGATCACTTCCTCCAGTTAATTGATAACCATCCTCAGTTGCAGGTTCAGCAGTCCAAGCCGTTCTAATGTAAAGAGAAAATACAAAAATTAGAATTAATAATCCTACAGTTCTCCAGTCTACTTTACTGGATTTTATGGAGGTTCCCACTTTCTCATTATCTGCAGAAGATCTTCTGCTGATAGAAGGAGTTGGGCGATTCTTGAAGCGACTCTTTACCTTAGAGTCACGTCGACGACGTGTTTGTCTTGCCATTGATGTTGTGTCCTTTCTGCCTCTTAAAAATCAGAGACGGGTTGGGCGCCACTCGGATGGTTATATAAGCTCTGCCCTAAAATCAGCTTTAAATCGTGCTTACAGCGAAGGTTGTATTTCACCAATACAGTTTCCAAAACCAATCTTGTATCCTTTACCTCTACAAAATCCTTTCAGAGTTACAATGTCTCCATCTTCCAGAAAAGCTCTTTTTTCGCCGTTAGGAAGTGTTATTGGTTCCTTCCCTCCCCAAGCTATTTCAAGCATAGATCCTCGGCTATCTTTATTAGGTCCAGATATAGTACCACTAGCTAGTAAATCTCCAGTTCGAAGATTACATCCAGTAATGGTATGATGGGCAATTTGTTGTGCCATATTCCAATATAAATAATTGTAATTAGTTTTAGAAATGATATACGATTCTTTCATCTCTTTAGTCTGTAAATGTATTTCTAATTCAATATCGAAATTATGGTCGTTTTTATTTTTAAGATAATCAAATGGTTCAGGCTCTTGTTTAGGGCTGCTGCACCTAAATGGTTCTAATGCCTCCAAAGTAATAATCCACGGTGAAATAGAGGTTACGAAGTTCTTCGCCAAAAAAGGACCAAGCGGAATGTATTCCCAGGTTTGCACATCTCTAGCAGACCAATCGTTAATTAGAGCCAATCCAAAAACATGATTTTCAGCCTCATCGACGGGTATAGGTTCACTAAGAGAATTTCCAGAACCAATCAAAACACCCATTTCAAGTTCAAAATCTAATCTTTTGCAGTCACCAAAGACAGGATTATCTGAGTTAGGAGGTTTAGTTTGACCTTTTGGCCTCACAATGCCAGTTTCACTAAGGACAACAGATGATGCGCGGCCATGATAACCTACTGGTAAGTGAAGCCAATTTGGCATTAGTGCCGCATCAGGGCCTCTGAACATAGTGCCGACATTAGTTGCATGCTCTCTTGAGGAGTAAAAATCAGTGTAATCTCCGATATCAATTGGTAATTCCATATTGACGTTTTCTTTTGAAATTACAGCGATTTTTCGTAATTCTTCATTGTCACGTAATGTAGGGTTATCCACACTTAAGACTTCACTAATTTTCATTCTGGTTTCTTTCCATGCATTCCTTTCCATTGACATAAATGCATTCAATGTTGGTTCGTGGAAAATATCAGTCCCTTCAATTTCGGTACCTTCAAAAATTCCAGCTTCATCTAAATAAGCTAAATCTATTATGAAATCTCCAATTGCAGTTACAACGTGTAAGTCTCCGCCATCTTTTGGACTACAAACTCCAAAAGGTATATTCTGTATGGGGAAATCAGAATTTTCGTCTACTTCTATCCAAGATTTTAGATTCGAATCGTGTGTTTTGTCCATTACATCCATCCTAATTGTTTTAAGTCATCCATGGGCTCTTGAAAAGAGCAACTGCCAAATGAAATTCCATTGTTTTGTCTGCTTTTTTCAATCGTTTTGTTTTTAATTTCAAATCGAGAATCTCGATCATCTCTCACTTTCCATATCATTTTGTCCTCTAAAAATTCAAAATCTTCTTCGTTTTGGCAATCAATCATGTGAGCTATTAAGATAAACATTCTAAATTTTTCTTGTTCATTATCGGGTTTAGGAAATGTCGTAGCGAGTGCACTCGCGCTGAACATATTTATGAATCCATGCATTTCAGTGTCATATTCGCTGGAATGATGCCTTATCGGATGATGTAATCCGGCAGTAAATTTGAGTGGTACTTGGCAGATACTACAATTTTGTATCATTGCTGCGACTTGTTCTACAGANGGAAAGGCCTCTTTTGTAATACCTCCACATCTTAACTTAATTCCAGTTTTTTTTAATGTAGAAATCATTTCAATAGTAGGTGTAATCTTCTCATCCCAATCACCCTCATCTTCGTTTGTAGCGTAATTAATTCCAACATAGGGTAATTCAGGAAATTCATGATAATGCTCTAGATTATTTGTATTTAGTAAATCTACAACTTTTGACATGGCTTCTTTTGAAGGAGAAGCTGAAGGTAGTTTAGTTTCTATAACTTCAATTGTAATTTTCCCATTATGCTTTTCTCTATATTTATTGATTATAGAGATTTCCTTTTTAGTTTGTTCTAGAAATTCCTTATCTGATTCACTTTGTCCACCTAAAACAGACAATCGAAGAGTCCCAACTTTATTAAACTTAGAGATATATTTTTCTAGATCATTTAATTTTGAAATAGGTATGATAAATCGCCCCAGCATCCATTTTTTTTCCTCACTAACATGTGCAATATATTCATCTATCGCTTCATCAAGAGGCAATTTTGCTGGAGGAAACAGACCTGCATAGTCTATCAATCCATTCATGAATTTTTCTAGACTATTTTTCATCAAATTTATTCGCCTAAGGCGTCTTTGTAACCTTCGCCGTCTAGCCAAGATTTTGAATAGTTTGGATCTTCAACATTTAAGGCATATTTTGCTACTTTCAGAGGATAGTGTGTATCAACCATTACTGCTAATTCATCAGTCCATTTGGCACCGATTGAAGCTTCATACTTCCCTGGATGTGGGCCATGAGTCAATCCATCAGGATGCAAAGTCATTGAACCAAATTCAACACCTTTTCTAGACATAAATTCTTTCGAATCATAATAGATAACTTCGTCTGACATTATGTTAGCATGATTGTAAGGTGCAGGTATTGCATTCTTATCGAAATCAAAAGGCCTTGGACAGAATGAACAGACCACAAATCTATCGCTAGCAAATGTTTGGTGAACCGGTGGTGGTTCGTGGATTCTACCTACAATGGGCTCAAAGTCGTGAATACTGAAAGCAAATGGATAGTAGTAACCATCCCATCCAACAACATCACAAGGGTGGTGACCTAGTGTAACTTCAGTAAATCTATTTCGCTGTTTTACAATAATTTTGAATTCACCTTTTTCGTCGTGCGGAACTAGCTCATCAGGCCCCCTAAAATCTCGTTCAGAGTATGGACTTCTTTCAATAATTTGGCCATACTCATTCCTATATCTTTTAGGAGTTCTTACTTCGCCAGGAGATTCTACAATTAGGAAAGAGTGTTCTTCATCGTTCATTACGTATCTGTGTAAAATCCCTCTTGGAATAACTATGTAGTCTCCAGATGAATATTTCATATTCCCATAAGCAGTTTCCAGAGTTCCACTTCCTTGGCTGACATAGATTATCTCGTCACCCTGTGCATTACGATAGTAATAATCATCATTCTTATCAGGATAGCACATCATCATGACAACATCATTGTTGAATAAGAAAGGCTTTCGATCCATAATTGCACTTCCACCTTTGTCAGCTCTGTTAGTGTAAAAGTGTCTCATTCTTAGACTTTTATCATCATCTTCCTCAAGTGTAAAACTTCCTATTTCTTTTGTTGATAGAACCTCAGTAGGTGGATAAATATGGTAAAGAAGTGACGAAGGCCCTACGAATCCTTTATTTCCTTTCAATTCTTCATGATAAATATTTCCATTATCATCTCTAAAAACAGTGTGTCTTTTCTTAGCTACTTTTCCTAGTTTGTGATATCTGTGCATTATAGATTACCTCTTTCNGCNTGGTGNCTTTCAATNGCTTCAAATAATGCNTTGAAATTTCCAATTCCAAAGCCTTTTGATCCTTTTCTTTGAATGACTTCATAGAATACCGTTGGTCTNTCTTCTACAGGTTTTGTAAATAATTGTAACAAGTATCCTTCGTCATCTCGGTCTACTAAAATTTTCAATTTTCTTAGNACTTCGATGTCTTCATCGATTGCNCCTACTCTCTTAGTTAAATCTTCATAGTAAGTATCTGGAACTTCTAAGAACTCGACACCATTTTCTTTTAATTTCTTTATTGTTTTGATAATGTCACTTGTCAAGAGAGCGATGTGTTGAACACCAGGTCCGTCGTAAAAATCTAAATATTCATCAATCTGGGATTTCTTTTTACCTTCAGCAGGTTCATTTATTGGGAATTTTATTCTTCCATTATCACTTTCCATTACTTTTGACATAAGTGCAGAATATTCGGTAGCGATATCTTCATCACTGAATGCTTGAATTTGTGAGAATCCCATTACATCGGCGTAAAAATTAACCCAATCTTCCATTTTCCCTAGTTCTACATTTCCAACAATATGGTCAATGTATTTTAGCCCGACATTATTACCTTCTACTTTATTTTCTATAAATCCAGGTAAGAAAGGCCCATCATAATCATCGTGTGAAATGAAAGAGTGTAAGGTTTCTCCATAAGTGAAAATTGAGGCTTTTGTAACGCTTCCGTTTTCATCACTTAATGTTTCAGGTTCACGAGCACTCTTAGCTCCACGAGCGATACAAGCTTCGTAACATTTCCTTGCATCATCAACATGAAATGCAATATCTTTTACTCCATCACCATGCCTTCGAATATGTTCAGCCAATTCATTATTTCCATTCAATGGAGTAGAGAAAACCATTCTAATCCGTCCTTGTTCCAAAACATAGCTAGCTTTTTCTCTATCGCCAGTTTCTAATCCAGAATAAGCGGTTTGATTGTATCCGAACGCTTTTCTGTAATAGTAGGCAGCTTGCTTCGCATTACCCACATAAAACTCTACGTGGTGTACAGCTTTAAGTGGAACTGGGTCTTTACTCATTATTTTCACATCTCAGGAATAATTATCCTTTGTTAACTATTGCCAAAAAAAGTATCCATTATTAAAGTCTTCTTCAGGCACTATCTTGGAAATAAGTTTCCCAATTATAATTATATGCAAAATCAGATACTGGGTCATTAGATTCTAATATTATTTCCCAATCTCCGACCATATCTCCTCCAATTACTTCCTCTTCAACAAATAGTTGTTCATTGTTTGCTAGCGAATAACTTTCTTCGAATATTACTCCGGATGGTGATGTAATTGTAAGTGTAATATCCGATTCGATTCCCACAAGTCCATTTTGTCCTGTCAAATTAATATAAAAGTGTATATTTTTTACATACGGATTTATTGTTGATGAAATAATTTCTTCATCACCGCCATCTACTTCACCCTCGCCATTTTCTTTGTGGTTTATTCTAATCTCTTGGAATGCTACACTTTGCCGATCTTCAGCATCTGTTGCAGTTAAAACAACAAAATAGAGTCCACCTTGGGACCAATTATGTTGCACTTTCTCACCAACTGCAGTATTTCCATCACCAAAGTCCCATTCGTATGTTACGAAAGCTCCCTCAGATCCAGAAGCATCAAATTCAATTATTTCGTCACTCCAACCTTTAGTTATTGACGCATCAATATCCGCATTCAGAGTTACAGGTTCAGTTCCTACTAACCTTGGGCCTACGAGTTGCCAGATAATTAGAAAAAGAACAGTTATTGCTAAAAAACTAACTAATTTATCTACAATTTCTTCCTTACTTTCAGCAGTCATACTGCTTCTAACTTTTCCAAGCATTCCAGTCACCCCATCGGCAAAAATGAATCCGCCGTCAAGTGGAACTGCAGGAAGGGCATTAGTAAGCCCGACCATTAAATTTAACCAAAAGATCCAATAAAATGAGTTGGCTAAAATCCAAAATGTACTATCAGGGATAACTCCTACCAGACCCGTAGGTGCGAAAAGAGAAGTGAAATGTTCAGGGAATGGCTGTAATTTTTGGAAAGGTAGTGTGATATATTGTAACATGTTACCGCCAGAACTACCAGGATTGGACAA
>NHFW02000001.1:60508-69568 GCA_002171295.2 Flavobacteriaceae bacterium TMED121 | reverse complement strand
CGCTAATTAACCTTACTCAAGAANAGTATATTGNAAAAAAAGAATTTCCTGNNTTTTCAGCTGGGGATACTATAACAGTTTACTATGAAATTCGTGAAGGTGAAAAAGTAAGAACCCAATTTTTTCGTGGGGTAGTAATTCAAATCAAAGGGCAAGGGCTTTCAAAATCTTTTACNATAAGAAAGATGTCTGGAACTGTTGGTGTTGAAAGAATTTTCCCACTCAATTTACCTACTATCCAGAAAATTGAAATNAATAAAAAAGGAAAGGTAAGACGTTCTAGAATTTATTATTTTAAAGAGTTGCGAGGTAAAAAAGCACGTATCAAAGAAAAATAAAATTAAAACCGCTTTTAAGCGGTTTTTTTAGTTTTACTATAAAAAAATAAACCAATTGTANAAATAAATGGTGCTTNACTATATTTGCACAACCTTAATTCAAATTTAAATGTCAAAAATTTTAGTCACTAACCCTGTCGTGGAAATTGACGGAGACGAAATGACCNGAATCATATGGAAGTTTATTAAAGAACAACTAATTCTTCCGTACATTGATNTAAAGTTATTGTACTATGATCTCGGCATTGAATCTAGAGACAAAACTGAAGATCAAATTACAATTGATGCTGCTAATGCAATTAATAAACATAAAGTAGGTATCAAGTGTGCNACCATTACACCTGATGAAGATCGTATGATAGAGTTCAATCTAAAAAAAATGTATCGCTCCCCTAACGGAACAATCCGAAATATTGTNGGTGGTACAGTTTTTAGAGAACCTATTATCATGAAAAACGTTCCCCGTTATGTTCAAGGATGGACAAAGCCAATTTGTATCGGAAGACACGCTTTTGGTGACCAATATAAAGCTACAGATTCTATCATTACAGGTAAAGGAAGGTTAACCATGACTTTCACCCCCGAGGACGGGAGCGAAACTAAATCATGGGAAGTTTATAATTTCCAAGAAAATGGTGTAGCGATGAGTATGTATAATATTGACTCCTCTATTTACGGATTTGCAAGATCATGTATGAATAGAGCCTTAGACAAAGGCTGGCCACTATACTTTTCTACAAAGAACACCATAATGAAGGCTTATGATGGACGTTTTAANGATATTTTTCAAGAAGTATTCGACAATGAATTTAAAAGTAAATTTGAAGCCGCAGGACTTATTTATGAGCANCGTCTAATTGATGACATGGTCGCNGCAGCAATGAAATGGAGTGGGGGTTTTGTTTGGGCTTGCAAAAACTATGATGGTGATGTTCAATCTGATACCGTNGCACAAGGATTTGGTTCTCTCGGACTGATGACCTCNACTCTAGTTACTCCAGATGGAGAAATTATGGAAGCGGAAGCTGCCCATGGAACAGTAACTCGTCATTTCCGTCAACACCAACAGGGTAATGAAACATCTACCAACCCTTTAGCATCCATCTTTGCATGGACAAGAGGTTTAGCGCATAGAGGTAAATTAGATAACAATCAGGAATTGATTGATTTTTGTCAAACCCTTGAAAAGGTATGTATTGAAACAGTTGAAAGTGGTAAAATGACCAAAGATTTAGCTTTGCTTATCCATAAAGAAAACCTGAACGAGACTCACTATTTGACNACTCAGAATTTATTAGCTGCTATAAAAGAAAACCTTGACGACAAATTATTATAAGAATGTTAATTTTTTTTTAAATATAAATACTTATAGTATAAATTTTTTAGGTTCATTTTATTTGTTTAAACCTATTTAAGAGCTGTAAAAAAATCTGTATATGTTATCCTTTATCCANCGNAGCTTNAATTTTTCATGGTATTAATAGTTAAATGACATTAACTTATTAATTTACACTAGTCGCAANCAATTTTGAATTTTTACATTTTAAGTTAGTACAATGAATTTCGAAAAAATAACTGAAAAAAATTCTTATTACGACGCCTTGGAGACTAAATCCATTAAGGAACTTTTACTAGGAATTCATTACGAGGATCAAAAAGCTGTAAAGGCTGTTGGTGAACAATTGCCAAAAATTGAACTGCTGATAGGTGAAATAGTATCCAAGCTTAGAGGAGGTGGAAGATTATTATATATTGGAGCTGGAACTAGTGGCCGGCTAGGAGTATTAGATGCCTCGGAATGCCCTCCTACTTTCGGAACTGACCCTGAGATGGTTATAGGCTTGATTGCAGGTGGATCTGAAGCACTGCAACGATCAATCGAAAATGCTGAGGATAATCCAAACCAAGGCTGGATAGATTTACAACAACACAAAGTAAATGAAAATGACTTTGTTGTTGGGATTGCTGCTTCGGGCACTACTCCCTACGTGGTAGGGGCAATAGATATTTGTCGGGGAAATAATATCAGCACAGGTTGCATCACATGTAATCCTAACAGCCCACTTGCACTGGCTAGTAAGTTTCCCATTGAAGTTGTGGTAGGTCCTGAATTTGTAACGGGAAGTACTAGAATGAAGGCAGGAACAGTACAAAAATTAATCCTCAACATGATAACCACCACAGCGATGATACAATTGGGAAGAGTTAAAGGAAATAAGATGATTGACGTTCAAATGACTAACAATAAACTCACTGATAGAGCGATAAGAATTCTAATGGAAGAATTATCAGTTGACTATAAGACTGCTGAAAATCTGTTGGAAAAGCACCAAAGTATTAAAAAAGCCTCTAAAAACCATCTNTGAATACTGAAAAACTCAAAAAAGGATTATTNAAAATGGTGATATTTATTATACTATGTTTTATATCACCTGTAATTGTATATCAAGCCTTCAAAAACCAAAATCATCCACTTTTCTGGATTGTCCTCCTAATAGGAATTAGTTTATCTATTACTGCAATCGTTTACGGGTTTTGGGCAATAAGAATCTTACTTAATGGACTGCTTGGGGAGAAAAAAACAAAATCCTCATAAAATTGTATCACTGAATACAGTAAACTATATTTGCCCTGATTTATANTTTATGATTGAAATAAAATTTCCAGACAATTCTACTAGGAACTTTGAAACAGGAACTACGGTGCTTGAGGTCGCTAAAAGCATAAGTGAAGGCTTGGCAAGAAATGTCCTTTCCGCCCAGTTCAATAAACAAACTGTCGAAACAGCCACACCATTAATCAAAGATGGTGAGATTGAACTATTTACTTGGAATAACGAGCGAGGGAAGGCTGCGTTTTGGCATTCCTCAGCTCATGTATTAGCACAGGCAATTCTGGCACTTTACCCAGATGCTAAGCTAACCATTGGTCCCGCTATTGAGAATGGATTTTATTATGATGCCGATTTTGGAAACCATTCAATTACAGAAAAAGAGCTAAAGGATCTTGAAAATAAGTTTTTGGAATTCGCACGACAAAAATTTGAATTCAAAATACGCAAAGCCTCAAAACAAGAGGCGCTTGATTTCTATAAAAAAGACGAAAATCCCTATAAGATTGAATTAATCGAAAATCTGGAAGATGGAACGATAACTTTTTGTGATCATGGAGATTTTACCGACTTATGTCGCGGAGGTCATATTCCAAATACAAGTTTTATTAAGGCGGTTAAATTGCTGAATGTCGCAGGNGCATATTGGCGAGGTGACGAAAAAAAGAAACAACTCACAAGGATTTATGGAATATCATTTCCCAAACAAAAGGAACTAACNGAGTACCTCGAACTTTTGGAAGAAGCAAAAAAAAGNGATCACAGAAAACTNGGTAAAGAATTGGAGTTGTTCACTTTCTCNCAAAAAGTAGGTCAAGGTCTCCCCCTATGGCTCCCTAAAGGTGCTGCCCTAAGGGAGCGCTTAGAAGCGTTTTTAAAAGAAGCGCAAAAAAANGCAGGATATGAGCAAGTAATCTCTCCTCACATTGGNAATAAAGATCTTTATATAACTTCTGGCCATTATGAAAAGTATGGAGAGGACAGCTTTCAACCTATTGAAACACCAGCTGAGGGAGAGACTTTTTTACTAAAACCAATGAACTGTCCTCATCATTGTGAAATATATAAGACCAAACCTTGGAGCTATAAAGAACTTCCNAAAAGATATGCAGAATTCGGAACAGTATACAGATATGAACAAAGTGGTGAATTACATGGCCTTACCCGTGTAAGAGGATTCACACAAGATGATGCTCATATTTTTTGTACACCCGATCAATTGGATCAAGAATTTAAAGACGTAATTGACTTAGTATTATACGTTTTTAATACATTGGGTTTTNAGGATTTTGAGGCCCAAGTTTCCGTTCGCGATNTAAAAAATTCNNAAAAATATATTGGTGATGCTAAAAATTGGGAAAAAGCAGAACAATCAATTATAAGTGCAGCTGAAGAAAAAAATCTTGAATTTAAAATTGAAGAAGGTGAAGCTGCTTTTTATGGTCCAAAATTAGATTTCATGGTCAAAGATGCGTTGGGAAGGAAATGGCAATTGGGAACAATTCAGGTAGATTATAACCTTCCTGAAAGATTTGATTTAACTTATAAAGGAAGTGATAATGAGCTTCACCGTCCTGTGATGATTCACCGAGCCCCTTTTGGAAGCCTAGAAAGATTTGTTGCAATACTTTTGGAACACACTGCAGGAAATTTTCCAATTTGGTTGGCGCCTACNCAGGTAAACTTACTTTCNGTAAGCGAAAAGCATGAAAAATACGCTAAAAAAGTTTTAAATTACTTAGAAAATAACGAAATTCGCGCCTTCCTAGACANGAGGAATGAAACTATCGGGAAAAAAATTCGAGAAGCTGAGTTAAGTAAAGTTCCATTCATGTTGATTATAGGAGAAAAAGAAGCAGAATTAAATAATGTATCTGTTAGAAAACACCGTATAGGTGATATNGGAGTGATGGGGACTGAAAACTTTATCAAACTCGTAAATGAAGAGATATCAAAAAGTATTTCTAAATTTGAAAATTAATTAAAATTGGTAGGTCATAGCAATACGCCGAAGAAGATCGAATAAACCTGCGAGGATTATCAAAGAAAATCCTCACAAAATCAATGAAAAAATCACTGCACACGAAATTAGACTCGTAGGTGATAACATTGAAGTAGGTGTATACCAGCTTCNAAAAGCACTTGCCATTTCTGAAGAACTTGAGTTAGATTTAGTAGAAATCTCTCCNAAGGCATCGCCACCAGTTTGTAAAATATTAGATTACAAAAAATTTTTNTATGAGCAAAAAAAGCGNGAAAAAGCACTGAAATCAAAAGCTACTAAAGTTGTAATAAAAGAAATACGGTTTGGACCTCAAACAGACGAGCACGATTATGAGTTTAAAAAGAAGCATGCCGAAAAATTTTTAAATGATGGCGCCAAACTTAAAGCTTTTGTTTTTTTTAAAGGTCGTTCAATAGTATTCAAAGAACAAGGTCAGATTTTGTTATTACGTTTGGCCCAAGACCTNGAAGAAATTGGGAAAGTAGAACAATTACCTCAGCTTGAAGGAAAGCGAATGATTATGTTTATTACACCTAAAAAGAAATAAAGAGTTAAACCAATAAATTTTCAATAATGCCCAAGATGAAAACAAAATCCAGTGCCAAAAAGCGTTTTAAGCTTACTGGATCTGGTAAAATAAAAAGAAAGCACGCTTTTAAAAGCCACATATTGACGAAAAAATCAAAGAAGCGTAAATTGAAGCTAACACACTCCTGTTTGGTTCACGATAGTGATGTCAAAAGTATTAAAGAACAACTCAGATTAAAGTAAACAACCCGGTAAATATTTCAATAACCCTAATAAAAGGCTTTAAAGTGTTGAAAACCGCCCTTATTAAAAAAAATAATATAAAATGCCAAGATCAGTAAATTCAGTGGCCTCTCGAGCCAGAAGAAAAAAAGTATTAAAACTAGCCAAAGGTTACTTTGGTAGAAGAAAAAACGTATGGACAGTTGCCAAGAATGCTGTAGAAAAAGCAATGCTTTACGCATACAGAGATCGCAGGACAAAAAAACGTAACTTCAGATCACTTTGGATAACGAGAATTAATGCTGGGGCAAGACTNCACGGTATGTCATATAGCCAATTTATGGGNAAGGTTAAANATAAAAATATNGAGTTAAATCGAAAAGTTTTGGCTGACNTAGCTACTAATAATCCAGATGCCTTTAAGGCNATTGTAGATCNATTGNAATAAACTTTAAATTTTTATATAAATACTTTTCTTAATAATTTTTTTTTAAAATTNTAGCCTGGCTTATAATTTTATAAAATTCNAANAACTTAATTAGATTAATCTGTTTNAATGAAGTANACTATATACCACAATCCTAGATGCAAAAAATCTAGAGATGCACTCCAATTACTTAAGAAAAAAANTATAAAATTTAAAGTCATCAATTATTTNGAAGAANTTTTTGATAAACAATCACTAGAAAAAATACTTGATGTAATTGGTAAAAAACCTTCGGAAGCACTTNGAAAAAATGAAGAGATCTGGAAAAAGCAATTTTCTAGTAAAAAGATAGGTGAAAAAGAAATACTCAAGCTGATGATTNANTATCCTAAATTAATTGAGCGACCAATCGTAATCAGNGGCAATAAGGGCGTTATAGCAAGACCCNTAGAAAACTTAATGGNCTTTATCGNCAAGCATTAAACTATTGCTGTTCAATAGCATCTAATTGAAAAAACTTAAATGAATAAAACCTATTTNTTTATCCTCTGCATTTTATTTTTAAAAATTACCCAAGGACAAAGAACTTCNGGTAATCTCAAAAGTTATACGGTTAAAGGTTCCTTAATTGATCAAGAGACACTTCAACCCCTCGAATACGGAACAATTAGTCTTGTAAATAAAAATAATCCTAAACGAATTCAAGGAGGGATAACGGATAGTTCCGGGGTTTTTAATATTCAATTACCCGCTGGAACTTATGATTTCAAAGCAGAGTTTATCGGGTTTGTTCCATTTACTATAAAAAATCTGATGATCAGTGAAACGAAAGACTTTGGCCAAATAGGGTTAAAAATCTCTCAAAATCTTCTAAATGAGATAGAATTGATTGCTGAAAAAACAGAAGTAGAGATTCGTTTAGACAAAAGGATATATAATGTAGGAAAAGACCTCACTGTAAGGGGTGGTAATGTAGCTGATGTTTTGGGAAACGTCCCTTCGGTTTCTGTTGATTTAGAGGGTAATGTATCCCTCAGAGGTAATGATAATGTAAGGATTCTAATTAATGGTAAACCCTCCGGTTTAGTCGGAATTTCAGGTCCCCAAGGCCTTCAAAGCCTTCCCGCTGAATCTATTGAAAAAGTTGAGGTGATTACTTCTCCCTCAGCCCGCTACGGAGCTGAGGGAACGGCGGGTATCATCAATGTTGTCTTGAGAAAAGATAATTTAAATGGATTAAACGGTAATTTCGTTGCTAATGGTGGAATACCAGAAAGATATAGTGGATCATTAAATGTGAACTACAGAACTAAAAAGGTAAATNTTTTTTCAACCAATTCTATTCTAAATAATCTTAATATCGGAAGGATATCTAATGATACGGAATTTTTNAATAATAATGAGCCCAATACTTTTGGATCAGAAATAAAAAGAATCGAGTTCGGAGATAAAAGTTTATTTTCTAGTTTGGGTGTTGAATTTAATATAAAAGAAAAAACATCTTTGATTATAAACAGTTTTTTAAGAACTGAAGATGGTGTTAATAGATTTAAAACACAATTAGACCAATTTGATTCTACCAAGCTACTAGTTGAGACTACAAATTTGGATGAAGTAAATAGGGATGACGATAATGCATTTCAATTCAGTACAAATTTTGATACAGAATTTAAAAAGGGTGATAAATTAACTGCAGTTTTTCAGTATGAAAAAAATGGAGAAAATGAATTGTCCGAAATCGAAAACACAAACCCTTTAAGAAATGAGAGAGTAGAAGAATTCAGAGATGAAAAAAGAGTTTTATTACAAGCTGATTATGTGCTTCCTTTTGACGATAGTTCACAACTAGAAATTGGATACAGGGGAAGTTTTTTAAACCAAGAGACTGACTTCAGTGTTTTTGATTATGAAGGAATAATCAGAGATACGTTATCGAATGTGCTGGTTTATGAAGAAAAAATAAATTCTGCATATATACAATATGGGAAATCTATAAAAGATTTTTCANTTTTATTGGGGATGAGGGTAGAAGACACTGAAATTATTATAAAGCAATTAACAACTGAAGAACGCAATGACCAAAATTACACCAAATTTTTTCCAACACTAAACNTCTCTTATAAANTTAATGACTCAAAGAGTATTATAATAGGGTTTAGCCGCAGAATCTCAAGACCTCGGGCAAGGNTCTTAAATCCTTTTCTATCGAGATCAGGCATTACTAATTTCTTCCAGGGTAACCCAAATCTAACTCCNAGNTACTCAAATACAGTTGACCTCGGGTTTTTAAGAAAGTGGGATAAATTAACTTTTAATTCTTCCATTTATTTTCAAAAGTCATCAGACGTGGTTACCGTTTTCCCTTTTGATACAGGTCAAAGAGTTTCCATAAAAAGTGATGACGATCCATCACAAAATATCGTCAGATCAGTCCCTATAATCATAAAAAGTCCNATTAATCTTANAGAGAATAATCGAATTGGAGGAGAATTGACATTGAGTTATTCTCCAACAAGAAGATCAAGGTTTTTCATAAATACCAATCTTTTTAATTCTGAAAATATTGGTAACTTCCGNGGAGTAAATTTAGATCGATCAAATTTTAGTTGGAGTTCAAAATTAAATGCGAAAACAACCCTCCCAGGTCAAATTGACTTTCAATTGCAAAGCACCTATTTTGGTCCNAGGAATACTTCACTTGTAAGTTTTAAGCCATTACTGTTTGTGTCTGGAGCGCTCAGTAAAGATATTTTGAAAAATAGAGGGACTGTATCAATTAGAGCAAGAGATATATTTAATACCGCACAAAGGGAAATTAATACTCGCAGTGGAACATTTAATCAATTTACTACTTTGAGAAGAGAAATTCCNTCNATNACAGCNTCATTCACNTATCGNGTNAGGCAAAAGAAGGTTCAAANCANNNCAA
>NHFW02000001.1:0-60503 GCA_002171295.2 Flavobacteriaceae bacterium TMED121 | reverse complement strand
AGAGAGNNAAGGGAAGATGTGGGATTTTAAATTCTAACTACTACTGTTAGATTTTTGTTTTCTTTTTTCTTTTAAAAACTCCATTAGGTTTCCAAATAACCAATAGGGAATAACAAAAGTCAATAAGAAAATCATCAACCAAAAACCAATAGTCAATATAGATAAAAATGCTANGAAACCTAAATACTGGTCGAATTCAAACATTGTNTTAAATNTTAATCAAATTTAGCTTTTTTCTATTTCACTTTAAGCTTTGAAATAAATTTATTTTAACCCAATAAATCAAAAGGCCGTATTTTTGTAATGAAATAAAAATTTCAATATGAGTTACAGAATAGAAAAAGACACCTTAGGAGAGGTAAAAGTACCTGCAAGTGCTTATTGGGGAGCACAGACAGAGCGTTCTCGAAGTAATTTTAAAATAGGGGCATCAGCGTCAATGCCTTTGGAAATCGTCTATGGCTTCGCNTATTTNAAAAAGGCCGCNGCNTATACAAATTGTGANNCNGGAATTNTAGAGGANAGNAAAAGAGATTTAATNGTNAAAGTGTGCGANGANATNTTANCNGGAAAANTGGATGACCAATTNCCNNTNGTAATATGGCAAACNGGNTCAGGAACTCAAANNAATATGAATNTTAATGAAGTAATTGCAAATCGNGCNCATGTNTTNGANGGNAANAAATTAGGAGANGGNGAAAAAACNCTNNCNCCNAANGANGATGTAAATAAATCCCAGTCNTCTAANGATACTTTTCCAACNGGAATGCATATTGCNGCCTACAAAAAGATNTTAGANAATACAATACCNGGAGTNGAAAAGTTGAAGTCTGCNCTTAAAAAAAANTCNAATGNCTTTAAGTCNNTNNTTAANATTGGAAGAACCCACCTNATGGATGCTACTCCNCTTACCNTAGGCCAAGAGTTTTCNGGTTATGTCTCTCAATTAGATCATGGAATTAANGCCCTNAAAAATACTTTAAATCATCTATCNGAGNTGGCANTNGGAGGNANTGCTGTTGGAACAGGAATAAATACNCCANAGGGNTATTCTNATAAAGTTGCAGAATATATTGCAGAATTTACAGGANTNCCATTNATTACTGCTCAAAANAAGTTTGAGGCACTAGCTTCNNATGATGCNATNGTNGAAACNCATGGNGCTTTNAAACAGCTTGCNGTTGCNTTNAATAAGATTGCAAATGATATTCGGATGATGGCCTCNGGTCCTNGATCTGGNATTGGNGAAATNAGTATTCCAGCNAATGAGCCAGGAAGTTCAATCATGCCAGGAAAGGTTAATCCNACNCAATGTGAGGCAATGACNATGGTNTGTGCNCAAGTTATGGGAAATGATGTTGCTATTGGAGTGNGTGGATTGCAAGGACANTATGAATTAAATGTTTTTAAGCCAGTTATGGCAGCTAATATTCTTCAATCGGCTCANCTCATTGGAGATGCNTGTGTNAGNTTCTCNGTTAATTGTGTTATGGGAATAAAACCAAATCACGAAACAATTAGTGAATTGGTAAATAATTCTCTGATGTTAGTTACTGCACTTAATACAAAAATAGGTTATTACAAGGCTGCGGAAATTGCCAATAAAGCCTATAAGGAAGGAACAACATTAAAGATTGCTGCATTAGCGTTAGGGTATTTAACTGAAAAAGAATTTGAGCAATGGGTTAAGCCTGATGATATGACAGGTAAAATTTAAATTCAATCTCTAGTCAGTCGCTTGTATTGAATTCGTTTTGGAATCAAATCATCACCTAAACGATTTTTTTTGTTTTCTTCATAATCGGTAAATGAACCCTCAAAAAAATAAACCTGTGAATCTCCTTCAAATGCAAGTATATGGGTACATATGCGATCTAAAAACCAACGGTCGTGAGAAATTACCACCGCGCATCCAGCAAAGTTTTCCAACCCTTCCTCCAGCGCCCTTAGAGTATTAACATCTAAATCATTGGTAGGTTCATCCAGTAAAAGGACATTTCCCTCCTCTTTTAAAGTCATGGCTAGATGAAGGCGGTTGCGCTCTCCACCCGATAGGGTTTTAACTTTCTTATTTTGCTCATTTCCGCTAAAATTGAATCTACTTAAATAAGCACGAGAATTTACCTGTCTTCCTCCCATTATAATCAAATCCAGTTCATCACTAAAATTCGACCAAATGGATTTTTCGGAATCAATATTACTATGAGATTGATCAACATAGGCGACCTTGGCAGTTTCTCCAAGAGAAAAACTTCCACTATCTGGAATTTCTTCACCTAAAATCATCCTAAATAAAGTTGTTTTTCCTGCCCCGTTTGGACCAATAACACCAACAATTCCAGCTTGGGGTAGGGTGAAATTTAAATCTTCATACAACAACTTATCACCGAAAGTCTTTCTGATTCCTTTTGCTTCAATTACATTAGCCCCCAAACGTGGACCATTGGGGACGTATATCTCTAATTTTTCATCGACTACTTTTTGNTCTTGACTNANNAAANGTTCNTAGNTACTTAANCGGGCTTTTTGTTTGGACTGTCTNCCTTTTGGTGCCATACGTACCCATTCTAACTCTCTTTCTAAAGTTTTTTGACGTTTTGAAGCTTGTTTATGTTCTTGAGACAATCGTTTAGCTTTTTGTTCTAACCAAGAGGAATAGTTTCCTTTCCAAGGAATTCCCTCTCCCCTATCCAATTCTAGTATCCAACCTGCAACATTATCCAAAAAGTAACGATCATGGGTCACCGCAATTACAGTTCCGGTGTATTTCGCTAAATGGTGCTCTAACCAGTGGACAGACTCAGCATCTANNTGGTTAGTAGGTTCATCAAGTAATAAAACATCTGGTTTTTGAAGTAACAATCTNCATAGTGCTACTCTTCTACGTTCACCTCCAGAAAGGAATTCTATCTTTTGNTCCCCTGGAGGAGTTCTTAGTGCATCCATTGCCAATTCTAACTGACTATCCAAATCCCACGCATTTAGGGAGTCTATTTGGTCTTGGAGCCTAGATTGTTTATTCATCAAGTGCTCCATCTTTTCGGAGTTTTCATAAACTTCCGGTAGGGAAAATTGATCGTTAATTTTATTGTATTCCTCTAAAACGGCTACAGTTTCTGCCACACCTTCTCTTACCACCTCGCTAACAGTTTTNTTTGAGTCAATATNAGGTTCTTGCTCCAGGTANCCTACAGAATAGCCTGAAGAAAAAACTACATCNCCNNGATAATTTTTATCAATCCCAGCAATAATTTTTAATAAAGTAGATTTACCAGATCCATTTAGTCCCAAAATTCCAATTTTTGCNCCATAGAAAAAACTGAGATAAATATTTTTTATTACCGGTTGGTTNGCCGAAGGATAAGTCTTTGATANTCCGGACATTGAGAAAATTACTTTGTTATCATCTGCCATAATAACAAATATCTATTTTTTTAATACGATTTCAAAAAAAATGTATTTAGTTTCGTAGTGTAAACGTGAAATAATAAACNCTTTTTACAAACTGTTAGATTTAATATGAGTATAGNTTTAGAGAGAAATAAAGATCAAAATAAACTATTGATCGCTGACCTAAATAAAAAGATTGCCCAAATGAAACTGGGTGGAGGAAAATCGAAGTTAGAAAAAATNCGCTCNCANGGNAAGATGCCAGCAAGAGAANGAATNAGTTGTCTTNTGGATAAAAATTCTGACTTTATCGAAATNGGAGCTCTTGCGGGANATGATATGTATAAAGATGATGGNGGCTGTCCTTCAGGAGGNGTNGTGGTGNTTATGGGATACATCTCAAAAAAACTTTGCNTTGTCGTTGCAAATGATGCNTCNGTAAAAGCAGGAGCTTGGTTTCCTATCANCGCNAAAAAAAANCTTAGAGCTCANGAAATTGCNTTAGNTAATAAAATTCCNATAATCTATNTNGTAGACAGTNCAGGNGTNTTTCTTCCCCGACAAGACGAAATCTTNCCTGACAAAGACCACTTTGGACGTATTTTNAGAAATAATGCCCAAATGAGNAGTGANGGAATTATTCAAATCGCAGCTGTTATGGGAAGNTGTGTTGCTGGAGGTGCNTATCTTCCNATAATGTCTGATGANGCGATAATCGTCGATAAAACCGCAAGTATATTTTTNGCTGGNAGCTATTTGGTNAAAGCAGCAATAGGAGAAGATATNGATAATGAAACCCTTGGAGGTGCNACNACGCATTCNGAANTNAGTGGTATAGCNGATTATAAAGCTAAAGATGANCAAGATGCNCTTNATCGTATTAGAGCNTTNATNGANAAANTTGGNGAGAACNCAAAATCAGGNTTTAATCGANTCNATTCAATNCCNCCTGNCAAAANTNCAGAGGAGATCTTTGAAATACTTCCTAATGATAAATCTCAACCCTATGACACNTANGAAATAATTGAAAGAATAGTNGANAAAGNAAGTATTGANGAATATAAAGCTGCATATGGNAAAACACTNATTACNANATANGCCCGAATTGACGGTTGGGCAGTTGGTATTGTAGCAAACCAACGAAAAGCTGTTAAAAATAAAAATGGAGAATTACAATTTGGTGGAGTAATTTATGGAGATTCAGCTGATAAAGCAACTCGATTTATTGCCAATTGCAACCAAAGAAAAATACCATTAGTTTTTCTGCAAGATGTAACTGGGTTTATGGTTGGAAGTAAAGCGGAACATAGTGGTATTATTAAAGATGGAGCAAAAATGGTCAATGCAATGTCAAATAGTATTGTTCCAAAGTTTACTATTATTATAGGGAACTCAAATGGAGCTGGAAATTATGCTATGTGTGGCAAGGCCTTCGATCCTAGGCTGATTTTTTCTTGGCCAGGTTCAAAAATAGCTGTGATGGGTGGAGAACAAGCAGCACAAGTTTTACTACAAATTGAAAAGTCTAAGCGAAAGAAAGAAGGAGAAAAAATGAATCTTAAAAAAGAAAGCGCTTTATTAAATGAAATCAAATCCAGATATGAAAAACAGACACAAGCCTATTACGCAGCAGCTAGGTTATGGACGGATGCGATTATTGATCCATTGGAAACACGAAAGTGGATTAGTATAGGAATTGAAGCAGCTAATAATGCTCCCATTGAAAAAAAGTTTAATATGGGGCTTATTCAGGTTTAGCTAATTATTAAAGTATCTATAGTCTTTTCTCTCAAATACTTCCCATTATTTCTCAATATTTCGGATACATAAAGGATTTCTTTGGGTACTTCGAATTTATCTAAGCCTTTTAATGAAGTTTGATTCAATTTAAATTTCTGGAGTTGACGCTCTTCTCCCTCAACGACCAAAACCAGTTTTTCTCCCAAAACTTTATCTGGTATTCCGTATACAAAAAACGGAAGCCCAATGTGACTAGCTAATTTTCGCTCAACTACTTCAGGAAAAATTTTAACGCCCCCTGAATTAATTACATTGTCGCGTCTTCCCAAATAAGTAAAGTTTTCCTCGTCATGCATATTTACAATATCATTTGTGTAGATTAGTTTGTCAGTAATATCAGGGGCATCCACAACCAAACATCCTTCCTTATCAAGCTTAAGGCGAATACCATCCAAAGCTTTGAATGGCTTTTTAGGGATAGCTAATTTTGATACCGCAATATGGGTAATGGTTTCAGTCATACCGTAAGTCTCAAAGCAACGCTGATGACTTTCCACTAATTTTTTATTCAAATCTGGATAGATAGGAGCACCACCAATAATAAGGGTCTTAATTTGATCTAACTGATCTAGTGAATTATTAGCCTGCATAGGAGTCATAGCAACAAAATCATAAGTATTATAAAGATTTTCCATCGGACATGAACTAGGCTCAACTAATTCCAGTGAAAGTCCTAGAATCATTGCTCTAACAAGCATCATTTTTCCGGCAATAAAGTCAGCTGGTAAACAATGAAGAGCTGAATCCCCAATTTTAACATTAAAAAAATCTCCAGTTCTTAGAGCTGAACTGACCATTGCCTGTTTATAAATTTTAATGATTTTTGAATTACCTGTAGAACCAGACGTTTTTACATTGATGTGGTCATACTTATCCATCCAGTCCATAATAAAGTCTCCAATAGCCATTTCATAGGGTTTGCCTTCTTTAATAAAATCATGGCCTATTTCTTTTAACTCCTTAGCTGAGAAATGAAAACCGTTTAACTTAAAGCGATTGTGAATTTTTGTGTAATGAGGTATTTTCATTCAAATTTATTGGTTAGATGTTTTTTCCAATCCTTCCATTGATATTTTTTTGCAAATATTATTGTTATAATAGGGTAAATAATCAATAGTGTAATCAACATTTCCTTACCCAAGGATGGAGTAGAATTATCTATCAAGATAGACTCAGTTTGAAAAGCAGTCCAAGAAGCAGTAACAAGAAGTGCTGTGATCAGGTTGTTCGCTGCATGAAAGCCCAAAGCTAATTCCACTCCATCATCCATCAGAGTTATTATCCCCAAGAATAATCCCGTCCCAATATAATACCATATGAGTTCAAAACCGAGTTTATCGATCTCTGGATTCCATAAATGAAGCAAACCAAATATTATGGATGTAGACAGCAAAGGACCCCATCGGTTTTTAAAAAGAGTACCAAAACCTTGCATTAAATAACCACGAAAGATTAACTCTTCAACAGAAGTTTGAATTGGAATCATTATAGTGGCTATTAAAAATAATATCAAAAATGGTAAAGGTTTAAAGTTTATTTCATAATGTTCAGGACCTATTAAATAATCCGAAATAACCAATAAGGCTGAAAAACTTCCCCACAGTAAAAAGGCAAACATTATTTTTTTAAAATTTATACTTTGATCTGCAGTAATTAAACTTTGAAAGGGTTGATCGTGTAATTTAGTAATGACAAACCAAAGTGCAAGCAGGGATAAAGTAAAAGGTATAAGTACTAGTATTAATCCTAAGTTAGGAGGCAATAGAGAAAAAATTTGATCCTTATCTTCTATATTTTCAAGGTTAATATTTCCATAAATCAAATATAAAGATATTGGAATTTGTCCCAAAAAATGAAATAGAATAATAACTAATGATCCTCTAATATATTTGATGAATGAGTTATCCTTTAAATTTGATTGTTCTAAAAACATACTTAAAATTTAGTATTCCAACAACTATTAATATTAAATTTAAGTTGCCCTGGTTTTACTTGCAAGGGAGAATCAATATTGTTACTAAATAAACCGCCGGTTCCAAGTCCTTGATGGGAGGTTATACCGAGTTGATATGTCCACTGCGCTATAGCATTTAATCCGATGTTACTTTCTAATGCGCTGGTCACCCACCATCCAATAGATCTTTGCTCAGCCAATTCAATCCAATGTTCACAAGATTTAAAGCCGCCTAATAAGGAGGGTTTTAAAATGATGTACTGAGGTGAAACTTGATCTAGTAGACTTTCTCTATCCAAGGGGTCAAAAACACCAATTAACTCCTCATCTAAAGCAATTGGAACAGGTGTTTTTGAACAAATTGAGCTCATCCTCTTTCGCTGATTAGCTTTTATAGGCTGTTCAATTGAATGGATGTCTAGATTTGCAAGTTTATTCAATTTATCCATTACATCATCGGGGGAAAAACCACCATTTGCATCTACTCTGATAATCATTTCATCTTTGGAAAACTCATTTCGAATTTCTGAAAGTAACTCCAATTCCTTTTCAAAAGGTAATGCACCAATTTTTAATTTTAGACAATCAAACCCTTCATCAATTTTTTGTTTTATCTGAGCTTTCATAAAATCAATTTCCCCCATCCAAATTAATCCATTGATTGGAATACTATCAGTTCCATCAGTAAATTTTGAAGGAAAAAGCTCAAAAGAATTTTTTCCATTCAAAGACAATACTGCCATTTCATAACCCATTTGGATAGAAGGAAAATTTTTTAAAATCTCCAAAGAGACTTTATTGTTCATATTAATTTGATTACACAGAAGTTTAAGTTGTATTTCATAATCCGGTCTGTCGTCTGAACTGAGTCCTCTAAAGATGGCACACTCACCTATCCCTCTTTTTAAACCATCTTTTAAGAATAAAAACCAAGTTTCTTTTTCCATCAAAACCCCTCTTGAAGTTCCACTAGGAACCTTGAATTTAAGAAGATATCTTTTATAGGTAGCTTCCATTAGTTTAATGAAAAGTTAAAAAATAAGAATAACGAGATGAAAAAAGTAGTCAAAGACAATTCCTTAAGAAGCGAATCATAGTCTTTAGACTCTTTTATTTTTGAAACTTTAAAAAAATGGATTAATAGCGGGAAGTAAATTAAAAGGTAAAATTGATGATTTAATAATTGATTAACCCCTACCCCTATCAATAATGTAATTGCACTTATGATAATTAACGAATAATGATAAAGTTTCGATTTCTGGATTCCTAAAATTACTACTAAAGTGTTTTTTTTTGAATTTCGATCATTTGCTATGTCCCGCATGTTGTTGAGATTAAGGACACCTACGCACAGTAATCCAATAGAAATTGCAAAACAAATAGCCCTTAGATCAAGTGTCTTTGATTGAAGATAATAAGCACCTAATACGCTTACAATACCAAAAAAAATAAATACAAACAGGTCTCCAAATCCACTGTATCCATATGCTGAATTTCCTAAAGTATATTTGATTGCTGAAATAACAGAACTAAATGCAAGTAGAATAAATAATAGTGAAACCAAAAAGCTATTCGATCCCAAGGCAATATAAATCAATATAATTGAAAGAAATATCGAGATAATAGAACATATTATAATACCCTTTTTCAACTCTGACGCTTTCAATAGTCCTCGCTGAAAGGTTCTTTCTGGACCTAAACGTAAGTTATTATCCGTTCCTTTAATACCATCTCCATAGTCATTTGCAAAATTTGAAATAATCTGAAAACCAATAGCAGTAAACAAGGAAAGTATGAAAATAGAATAGGAGAAATCGATGGATTGAACGGCAAGAGCATTTCCCATTATTATCCCTGAAACAGATAGTGGTAGGGTTCTAAGTCTTGCTGCACTAAGCCAAATTTTAAACTTTGAATTCAATGCCTAGGGGAACTTTGGGTATTGATCGAAATTTGGGTCTCTCTTTTCCAAAAAGGCTTTTTTACCCTCTTGTGCTTCGTCCGTCAGATAATACATTAAGGTTGCATCACCAGCCAACTGCATCAGTCCGTGCTGACCATCGAGTTCAGCATTTAGAGACCTTTTAACCATTCGCAAGGCTAAGGGACTTCTCTTTTGCATAGTCTTACACCAATCTAAAACAGTTTCTTCAAGTAAATTAAAAGGAACTACTTTATTGACCATTCCCATTTTTTCGGCCTCATCTGCAGAATATTGTTGACACAAAAACCAAATTTCTCTGGCTTTCTTTTGCCCTACATGTCTAGCTAAATAAGAGGAACCAAAGCCTCCATCAAAACTTCCGACTTTTGGACCAGTTTGTCCAAAAATTGCATTTTCACTTGCGATGGTAAGATCACAAACAACATGTAAAACATGGCCACCTCCAATGGCGTAACCATTGACCATTGCAATCACCGGCTTGGGAATCTCTCGAATTTGCTTGTAAAGATCCAAAACATTTAGCCTTGGAACACCATCTTCACCCACATAACCCCCGACGCCTTTAACGTTTTGGTCTCCTCCACTACAAAAAGATTTATCTCCAGCTCCGGTAAAAACAACAACGTCAATATCTTTTCGCTCACGACAAATCTCCATTGCCTTTAACATCTGTACATTGGTCTCAGGACGGAAGGCATTGTAAACTTTAGGACGGTTGATGGTTATTTTAGCTACTCCCTCAAAATATTCAAATTTAATATCACTGTATTCTTGAATACATTTCCATTTAGTTTGACTCATATTATTAGTAATAATTTATTAGTAAAGTTAATGCTTTTGCATGGCTTTAAAATAATTTAATAAAACCGAATCATTTAGGGTTCTTGGAGTTTTAATTTCTAATAATTTAGGCTTATTAGAGGGATTATAGAAGCTTTTTAGTACTAAACGAAGTCCCCAAAGAGTTTTCACAAAATAATGATTCAATCCAAAAGCTTTACATATTGATTTAGCATTTCTCCGATGGATCGTTTCAAAATAAGTATCGAATTTAGGGGTGTCCTTTTCCCCTGGTAAAATTCTGAAAATACCTCCACCGCTATTATTGATAAGTATAATTCTAAGACTGGAAGGTATAAAATTATTCCACAAACCATTGATATCATAGAAAAAGCTTAAATCACCTGTGATCAGCACAGTAGGATTCTTATTTACAAGTGATGCTCCAACAGCAGTAGAAGTTGAACCATCTATACCGCTTGTACCTCGATTACAAAAAACTTCAGTTTCTTTTGGAAGATCAAAAAGTTGGGCGTAACGGACTGTAGAACTATTAGCCAATTGTAAATGTAAATGATTGGGTATAGAATCAAATACGGTCTTAAAAGCTTTTAAGTCGGAAAAAGGAATTTTTTTAAAATATTTGTTTCCTAACCTTTTGTGCTCTTGGTATTTTTCTAAGACAATTTGTTTGTAACCCTCCCCTTTTTGAGAGGATGTGTTAAAATAAATTTTAGATAGAAATTCATTAGGGTCTAATGAGACATGGTCACTAAGACAATAATAGGTATCATTAGCCTTAAAAGGATCAATATGCCAATGGGACTTCGGTGAAAAATTTCTTAAAAAATGCTTAATTTTTTTCGATATTATCATCCCTCCAAAGGTTAATAGAATGTCTGGTTGCAATAATTTTAAAAAAGGGGAATCTCCCCCTTCTATGGGGGCGATAAGAGAGTCAATTGAATTAATAGCGTTTGCGGGCCTTAAATTGGATGTTGTCTCAGTCATTAAAACAACTGAATTGTCTTCTGAAATTTTATCTAAAACCTCTTGATTAATGGTGCCAGGAAAATTAACCCCTACTAAAACTAATTTTTTACTAGATTTTTCCCATTGTTTCTTATAAGATTCAATATTAATAATTGAATTTTTTTTCTCATCATCATTAAAATAGTTAAGTCTAATAGGCACATCTGTCATTCCGTAAAGGGGTTCCTCCATTGGAACATTGAGGTGTACAGGGCCACTTTTAAACTTTGCAGTATTTAATACCTGATTGATTAGTTTTTCATTTTCAAATTGAATTTCTATTTGTCGATCATTAACCTCCTTAATGGACGGGTTTTTTTTAATAAGATTTTGGTTAGGGTTATCGATGAGTGTTTTCGTTGCATGTGAAACGTCTGGTGTCAAATAGGCTTGTGCCACCAAATGAGGTTCAAAGACTCCTTTTTGTTGTATGGTTTGACCGTCCCCAATATCAATACTATAGGGCATTCTATCAGCAGATATGACTATCAAGGGAATGTTACTATACAGTGCCTCTACAATGGCTGGATAAAAGTTTAATAATGCTGAGCCAGAAGTACAAACAACTGCTGCAGGTGCTCGCATTTGTTGGGCGATTCCCAAAGCAAAAAATGCAGCAGACCTTTCGTCAATAACACTATAGGTTATAAAAAATGGATTTTCTACAAAACTATTTGTTAGTGGAGCGTTTCTTGATCCAGAACATATCACAATATTTTTAATATTTTTTATTTCACAAAGCTGAACAACAGTTTGCGCAACCGGTACATCAGTGTATTGTATTGAAATATCCTTTTTGGTATTCAATTTCATAGAATCGTAAAAATACGAAACAACTAGGGATTAAATGAAATCTTTCAACGGAATAGCCTTGAGTAAGGTTTGGGCTTTTTTTTGAGTTTCTTCCCACTCCCTATCAGCTATACTAGCAGAGGTTATTCCTGCACCAACGTAAAATTTTACGACTTGATCCGTAATTTGAGCACACCTAAGATTTACAAATAAATCAACTTTATTTGCATAAGCTATTGGACCAAAAAAACCTGTGTAGAAAGAACGATCAAAATTTTCGTTTTTAGATAAAAATTTTATCCCTTCTGTTTTAGGAATACCACCTACTGCAGGAGTAGGGTGTAATTCATCAATGATTTGATGAAGATTAAAAGTAGTAGTATTCACACTAAACATATTGCACAAATGTACCAAGTTTCCGGCTCGTCGTGTAAAAGTATCTGTACATAGAACTTCTTTTTTTCTAAATAGTTTCTTTAAAATATTCATAATGGCATCAGCAACAAGACGCTGTTCATTTTTTTCCTTTTCTTCCCAAGGGTAATAACCATCCTCTCGATAAGAAAGGGTTCCCGCAAGAGCCATTGTCTGAAATTTTCCAGAATGAATTGAAAAAAGTGACTCTGGACTTGCTCCTACCCAAGTTCCAAATTGAGGATTAAACCAATAATAAACCATGGCATCTGGGTATAAGCTCAGTAGGTTTGAAAATAGGGAAAAAGAATCAACTTTTTTAATTAGCTCAATTGAACGTGCAACTACGAGTTTTTTTAAGACACCATTCTGTATTGAGTCTTTGGTTTTATTGACCAAGCTAAAAAATGATGCTCTATGATCATCTTTTGGAATCACTTTTAAATCATTTGTTTTGACTTTTGCTTTTATAAAATCATATTCTAAATGATTCTTGGCAGGGATAAAAAGAGTTTGATTGTTTTTTTTGAAAGTGCCCATTATAAAACCATTAATCTTGAAATCTTTAGTGAAGTTAAGTTTCTGGTCTTTTTGAAAGTAACAATGAATTTTAGAAGATTTTGGTAACCTAAAAAAAACAAATGGATTTTGCTCAATTAAAAATTGATTAAAATCTTTTGAAAGACTGGTTCCTCTCATTTACCTTTTATCCAATGTGATGGTTGTTAGTTTACATAGTGATATCAAGTTATTATCATCATCTGTAACCTTGATTTCCCACAATTGAGTGGTTCTTCCTAAGTGAATTGGTCTTGCCGTGCCTGTTACATAACCTTCTTTTACGCTCTTAACGTGATTAGCAGATATTTCAATACCTCTGGTAATAACACCTGGGTCTCTATTAAAAACAGCAACCGCTGCACTTCCGACAGTTTCTGCTAGAGCAACTGTAGCACCACCGTGAAGAATACCCTCGGGTTGGTATACTTTTTGAGTTACTGGCATTCTTGCTGCTAAAAAATCTTCACCAACATCCACAAATTCGATCTCGAGAGTTTCCATTAAATTTCCTTTAGCTATAGAATTACAAAAGGATAAGATTTTTTGTTTTTCCACCATTAGGCTCATAAATAATAAAACCTTCCGCTGTAAATAATGATACGGAAGGTTTTTAGTAAAATTTTAATATAAGTTAGTCTTTAACTTCCTCAAAGTCGACATCTTGAACGTCATCTCCTCCTTTATCCTCCGCTTTCTTTCCGTCATCTGCAGTTTGTTTATCTGCATTGGCTTGCCCAGATTCTGCTTGTGCTTTGTACATTTCTTCAGAGGCATTTTTCCATGCTTCATTAATTTTTTCCAATGCAACATCAATCGCAGCTAATTCTTTTGAATTATGTGCTTTTTTGAGTTCCTCTAATGAAGCTTCAATAGGTGCTTTTTTGTCAGCAGATAATTTTTCTCCAAATTCTTTAAGTTGAGTTTCAGTTTGGAATATCATTTGATCTGCGCTGTTTAGCTTATCAACTTCTTCTTTTGCTTTCTTATCACTTTCAGCATTAGCTTCGGCTTCTTGTTTCATTTTTTCAATTTCTTCCTCAGTCAATCCCGAGGATGCCTCAATTCTAATATCTTGGGACTTTCCAGTGGCTTTGTCAGATGCGCTTACTTTAATAATCCCATTGGCATCAATATCAAAAGTAACTTCAATCTGTGGAGTTCCACGAGGGGCTGGTGGTATACCATCGAGATGAAACCTTCCAATGGTTTTGTTATCAGTAGCCATTGATCTCTCTCCTTGTAAAACATGTATTTCTACTGACGGCTGGTTATCTGCGGCTGTCGAAAACACCTGTGATTTTTTTGTAGGAATGGTTGTATTAGAATCAATTAATTTTGTCATTACGCTACCCATAGTTTCAATTCCCAATGAAAGTGGGGTTACGTCTAATAATAGAACGTCTTTTACATCTCCAGTCAATACACCTCCTTGAATCGCTGCTCCAATAGCTACCACTTCATCAGGATTAACTCCCTTGGATGGTTTTTTTCCAAAGAATTTTTCTACTTCAGACTGAATAATTGGGATTCTTGTAGATCCACCCACTAAAATTACCTCATCAATTTCTGATGTGGAAAGCCCTGCATCATCCAATGCCTTTTTGACTGGAGCCAGTGAACGCTTTACCAATTTATCAGATAACTGTTCGAACTTAGCTCTGGTCAATGTTGTAACTAAGTGTTTGGGGCCTGAGGAAGTAGCAGTTACGTATGGTAAATTTATTTCGGTTTGCTTTGATGACGACAATTCAATTTTAGCTTTTTCAGCTGCCTCTTTGAGTCGCTGTAAAGCCATAGGATCTTCTCTCAAATCAATTTGTTCAGCTTTTTTAAAATCATCGGCTAAATAATCAATTAAAACCTGATCAAAATCATCTCCACCTAAGTGTGTATCACCATTTGTAGAAAGAACCTCGAAAACACCATCTCCTAATTCTAGGATAGATATATCGAAAGTTCCTCCTCCAAGATCGTAAACAGCTATTTTACTATCGCTCCCTCCCTTTTTGTCTAAACCAAAAGCTAAAGCAGCTGCAGTAGGTTCGTTAATTATTCTTTGTACTTTCAATCCTGAGATTTCACCAGCTTCCTTAGTAGCTTGACGCTGTGCATCATTAAAATATGCAGGAACTGTAACTACAGCCTCGCTTACATCATGTCCAAGGTAATCCTCAGCAGTTTTTTTCATTTTCTGCAATATCATTGCAGAAAGTTCTTGAGGAGTGTAAAGCCTTCCGTCAATATCTACTCTTGGAGTATCATTATCTCCTTTAACAACATTGTATGCAACAGTTTTTGAATCTTTAGAAGATTCGGTAAATTTATTACCCATAAACCTTTTGATTGAGGCTATTGTTTTAGTCGGATTTGTAACAGCCTGTCTTTTTGCAGGATCTCCAACTTTAATTTCACCTCCCTCAACAAACGCAATTACCGATGGTGTTGTTCGTTTTCCTTCAGCATTCGGAATTACTACCGGCTCGTTTCCTTCCATTACAGAAACGCATGAGTTGGTAGTTCCTAAATCTATTCCAATTATTTTACTCATAATTAATATTTTATAATTTATAAATTATCTTCAAGCATTATGCCATATTATTACTCCTGACAGCTTGTCAGATATTATTTAAAAAAACTGATAATCTAAATTTTATTTCTACTACCAAAAAAAAACTACATTTATAAAAAAAAATGTCTAATTCGCCAAAAAAATATACACGAATAACAACTAAAACGTTAGCTGAGATGAAATCTAAAGGTGAAAAGATTTCTATGCTCACTGCATACGATTTTACGCTATCAACAATTATAGACAAAGCAGGAATAGATGTGATACTTGTAGGAGATTCTGCTTCCAATGTTATGGCAGGTCACGAAACAACTTTACCTATAACTTTAGATCAAATGATTTATCACGCATCAAGTGTAATAAGGGGTGTAGAAAGGGCGCTAGTAGTTGTTGATTTACCATTTGGATCTTACCAAGCCGACTCAAAAGAGGCGCTTCGTTCATCCATTAGAATAATGAAAGAATCTGGAGCGCATGCAGTAAAATTAGAGGGAGGAAATCAAATACAGGGTTCTATTGAACGTATTCTTCAAGCCGGAATACCTGTTATGGGGCATTTAGGTTTAACTCCTCAGTCTATTTATAAATTTGGAACCTACTCGGTAAGGGCTAGGCAGGGAGAAGAGGCAAAACAGCTAATATCTGATGCTAAAATGCTTGAAAAAATTGGATGTTTTAGTATCGTTTTAGAGAAGGTTCCGGCAAAACTTGCCGAAGAAGTTGCTCAGAAAGTGAGTATACCAATAATAGGAATTGGTGCAGGGGGAAAAGTAGATGGTCAAGTTCTGGTTTTACATGACATGCTTGGCATGAGTAAAGAGTTTAGTCCAAGATTTCTTCGACGTTATTTAGACCTTAACCACATCATATCTGATGCTGTAATTTCATATTCAGCAGATGTTAAAAGTCAAGACTTTCCAAATACTGAGGAACAATATTAGTTTATTGATCATCTATGCTAGAAATCATTTACGAAGACAATCATTTGATTGCTGTAAATAAACGACCAGGAGATTTAGTTCAAGGAGATAAGACAGGAGATCTACCTCTTGTCGAAAAGGTTAAGTCTTATATTAAAAAAAAATATAATAAACCAGGATCAGTTTTTCTAGGGGTAATTCACCGTCTAGATAGACCTACCAGTGGAGTTGTTATCTTTGCCAGAACCTCCAAGGCATTAACTAGAATTAACCAACAATTTAAAGATCGGGAAACTCAAAAGAAATACTGGGCAATTGTTGATGAGTCATTTGACTCTAATTCAGGAACTCTCACTCACTGGTTAAAGCGTAATTCAAAAATTAATAAATCTTATGCTCATAGACTAGAGATTATCGATTCAAAAAAAGGTATACTTCATTATAAAAAAATAAAAAACCTAAACCGCTATTGCGTTTTAGAGATTACTTTGGAAACTGGGAGGCATCATCAAATCAGAAGTCAGTTAAGTTTCGTTGGCTACCCTATTAAGGGGGATTTAAAATACAACGCGAAAAGAAGTAATCCTGATCATAGTATAGACTTGCATGCTAGATCATTAACCATATTTCATCCCACAACAAAGGTGATAATGACAATTATCGCAAAACCACCGATTAAACCTCAATGGAATTTCGCTCTTTCCGATTAATTATTTTTGATTTTTCTCTAATTATTTCTCCGACAGGTCTATTCTCAATTTTACTTTCTAACCAAGAAAGAATATCTAAATATAAAAACGACCGGCGCTCATAGGGATCGTCTTCATATTTTTTCAATTCTTTATGAAGCTTTACAAATGCAGCCTTAAGTTCATGAGGGTAGATATCTCCAAGCGAACGAACAAAACGAATCATGGCTTTTTGTACCTCATGTAGATCGTTCATTTTAATCAAAAACTTATAAGTTTCCCTTAAATGAGCATCCAAATGATAATCAAAACCTGCCTCATAATGAGCAACTACGCTTAAAACTCTCGTAAAACATAACAGGTCTTCTCGCATTTTAAGATGCTTATTTTTGATAATCTTATCTAGGTAAAGAATACATTTTTCATAGTTCTCAAGTCCAAAATATAAACAAGCAATTTTATAAAAAAACAACATTATGTGATGAGGGTCAATTTGATTTTTAAAACTATCTATACCATTGATTACATCTGGTAAAATTTTAAGTCCTTCTTCAAAATTTCCCTTAAGAAAATAAAAGTTAAATCGATTATTATAAGAGTAGAGAAAACTTAGAGCTGCCAAATTATCATTACTAGGAAAAATATCAGATTTAATGGTAATCAGCATTTTTTGAAGTGTTTTTTTAAATTTTTCCGGATATTTTATTAATGCTAATGATTCCAATAAAAAATTATTTCCCTTAAGATAGAAGACAGGGTGAATAGGAATCATATCTGGGTTTTCGTCAAACATTACAACCCACTTAGTTGAATATTTAAAACAAGATAAAAAATCCTGAACCAAAAAACTATACCATACATGAGCCTTAAAATACCATAACTTCTCTCTAAAGCCGAGGTTTGATTGTACTATATTTGGTATATTTTCATAAAAAAACTTCGTAATTTCTCTAAATTCAATATCGCTTTTGGCATAACCAGTTTTAATCAACCGCTCATATAACAACAAGGATAAATTTGACAACTGGCTTGTCAAATCGTTATGAGTTCTCAAGTCATCTGCTTCCTGAATTAATTGCTGCGCGCGATTGCTCAAGCTCCTTGTTATATATTGAGATTCAATTAATTTTTCAAATTCAACTATATCGTAGGCGGCGTATTTTTCTTCATTCTTTAGGGCAAGCGCCTTGGCTTTATCCAATATTTTGAGACTTAATTTATAAAGTCCTTTTTGATATAAAATTACAGCGAAATCCATTTGCTCTCTGATTTGCATCCGAATATTTTGATGAATAGGATTTAGACGTAAACTTATCAAGATTTGTTTGTAGAGGTGGGCCTTAAGGTTGGACAATTGTTGTTTAGTTACAATTCCTTTTTCCAGTATAACTTTTTCACTATACTTTTCTAACTTATCCAATAGATTAAAAAGACTAAGAAATTTAGCGTTATTATTAGAGCCCATTCTTCCAACATACAACTTAAATTGTCTCTTCTCTGATTTAGTCAAGGACTTAATCAACAAAAATAAATTGTCTTTTTGATCATTAATCATTGTAACAAAAATTGGGTTAAACCACTGTTTTTTAGTAATTTAAATTAAAAACAAAGGTATAGAATATTGTAATAAAATCAAGTAATTAAAGAGAGTATTTTCTTTTCACATTAAATTTGTTTTAAGTTAAAAAATATCATTATTGATGAATGATGGACATGTTTATATTTTTGATACTACTTTAAGAGATGGAGAGCAAGTCCCAGGCTGTAAGTTAGATACTAAAAATAAGTTAATTATAGCAGAACGATTGGATGAATTAGGTGTTGATGTTTTGGAGGCAGGTTTTCCGATTTCAAGCCCAGGAGACTTCGATTCAGTAGTTCAGATTTCTAGGTTAATAAAAAACTCTAAAGTTTGTGGATTATCTAGAGCTGTGAAGAAAGATATCAAAGTTGCGGCTGAAGCACTAAAAGATGCCAAAAAATCTAGAATTCATACAGGAATTGGTACATCTGACACACATATCAAATATAAATTTAATTCAGATCGGGAAAAAATTATAGAGCGGGCAGTCGCAGCAGTAAGTTATGCAAAAAGCTTTGTTGAAGATGTTGAATTTTATGCAGAAGATGCAGGTCGAACAGACAACGATTATTTAGCTCGTGTTTGCGAGTCTGTCATCAGCGCAGGGGCTACCGTTTTAAATATTCCCGATACCACTGGTTATTGTCTTCCAGAAGAGTATGGTGCAAAAATAAAATATCTCAAAGAAAACGTTAAAGGCATCCATAAAGCTATTTTGTCATGCCATTGTCATAATGATCTTGGCTTAGCCACTGCAAATTCAATTGCTGGAGTTGTAAATGGTGCTCGTCAAATTGAGTGTACTATTAATGGTATTGGAGAAAGAGCAGGAAATACTTCCCTTGAAGAAGTGGTTATGATTATGCGTCAACATCCTGATTTGAATTTAGATACAAATATTAATTCGAAACTTCTCTACTACACGAGTTGTTTGGTGTCTGATAGTATGGGAATGCCAGTTCAGCCAAATAAGGCGGTTGTGGGAGCAAATGCTTTTGCTCATAGCTCAGGCATTCACCAGGACGGAGTTATCAAAAAAAGAGAAACATACGAAATAATGGATCCAAGTGATGTAGGCGTGACTGAGTCAGCCATCGTATTAACTGCTCGCAGTGGGCGAGCTGCCCTGGCATACCGCGCAAAAAATATTGGATTTGAATTGGACAAACTTCAACTAGATAAAGTTTATAAAGAGTTTCTAAAAGTCGCAGATCTTCAAAAGGAAGTTAATGATGAAGACATTCCTAAAATTATCGCGGCTTGTAGACTATAATCACTTATTTTTACAGCACAATGAAAAAAACACTTTTTGATAAAGTTTGGGACGGACACATAGTTCAGCAAATAAATCAAGGTCCCGATGTACTTTTTATTGACCGTCACATGGTTCACGAGGTTACAAGTCCAGTAGCCTTTCTAGGATTAAATAATAGAAATATAAAGGTCATGTGCCCTGAGCGTACTTTTGCTACCGCAGATCATAATACGCCAACAATCAATCAGCACTTACCTGTCCAAGACCCATTATCGGCTAAACAATTAGCAGCCCTTGAGCAAAACGCCAAGAAACANGGGATTTCTTATTGGGGATTGGGTCACGAAAAAAATGGAATCGTGCATGTAGTAGGTCCTGAGTACGGTATCACACTCCCAGGGGCTACAATTGTTTGCGGTGATTCACACACCTCAACTCATGGAGCGTTTGGTGCTATTGCTTTTGGAATTGGAACTTCTGAAGTTGAAATGGTTTTATCTACTCAATGTATTCTTCAGCCAAAGCCAAAAAAAATGCGAATTACCATTAAAGGTGAATTGCAAAAGGGAGTCACTCCAAAAGATGTCGCTTTATTTATAATTTCAAAGCTTACGACTTCTGGTGCAACAGGTCACTTTGTAGAATATGCTGGTGATGTATTTACTAATATGACTATGGAGGGCAGAATGACAGTTTGTAACCTGAGTATAGAAATGGGGGCACGGGGAGGTATGATCGCGCCCGATGAAAAAACATTTGATTTTATAAAAGGTCGTGAGTTTACTCCTAAAGAAATGGATTGGGATAAAGCAATGGATTATTGGCAAGATTTATATACAGATGAGAATGCAGAATTTGATAAGGAGTTTTTCTTTGATGGAAATGAAATTGAGCCAATGATTACCTTTGGAACTAATCCTGGTATGGGGATAGGGATTTCTGAGTTCATTCCAATAGCAGAAAATGTTGAGGGTGGGAATGCTACTTACCAAAAATCACTCAATTATATGGGTTATAATGAGGGAGAAACAATGATTGGTAAAGAAATTGATTTTGTTTTCTTAGGTAGTTGTACCAATGGAAGAATCGAGGATTTTCGAGCCTTTACCGAAATTGTAAAAGGTAAAAAAAAGGCAGACAGCGTTACAGCTTGGCTGGTTCCAGGATCGCATAAAGTTGAAAAAGCTATCGAAGAGGAAGGTCTTTTAGATATCCTTAAAGAATCTGGCTTTGAATTACGCGAACCAGGATGTTCAGCNTGTCTNGCAATGAATGANGACAAGGTACCAATGGGAAAATACGCCGTTAGTACCTCTAATAGAAATTTTGAAGGGCGTCAAGGACCNGGTTCTAGAACACTTTTGGCAAGTCCAATAATGGCCGCTGCTGCTGCAGTGACTGGAAAAGTAACAGACCCCAGAACTTTAATAAATTAAAAATGGCTTACGATAAATTTGATGTTTTAAACAGCACTNCAGTTCCATTACCTATTGAAAATATTGATACTGATCAAATTATTCCAGCGCGATTTTTAAAAGCTACTGAAAGGATTGGTTTTGGGGACAACCTTTTTAGAGATTGGAGATATAACAGTGACAATTCTCCCAAAGAAGATTTTGTACTCAACAATGGCACTTACANTGGGAAGATTTTGGTGGGTGGAAAAAACTTTGGATCAGGTTCGTCAAGAGAGCACGCTGCNTGGGCGATTTATGATTATGGTTTTCGATGTGTTGTTTCTAGTTTCTTTGCAGATATTTTTAGAAATAATTGTCTAAATATCGGGGTACTTCCGGTTAAAGTTAGTAGTGTTTTTTTGGAAAAAACCTTCAGTTTGATTGAAGAAAATCCAACAGAAACTTTAACCATTGACCTGCCGAATCAAACAATTTGTATCGATAGNACTAATGATCTAGAGCAATTTGAAATCAATCCTTACAAAAAAAATAATATGATAAATGGTTTTGATGATATTGACTATCTCTTAAACATTAAAGAGAATATAAAAACCTTTTCAGAAGGCACTCCCCTGTAATATAAAATCCCTGTGAAAATGTCATGACGAAGAGAACTATCGAAATTATGGATACCACCCTCAGAGATGGGGAGCAAACCTCTGGTGTTTCCTTTTCAATTTCTGAAAAATTAACTTTATCCAGGTTACTTCTAGGTGAGTTAAACGTAGATAGAATTGAGATTGCATCTGCACGTGTTTCAGTTGGGGAACTCAATGCAGTTAAGGAAATTACTCAATGGGCAAAAAGTGAGGGGCTTGACAGGCGGGTTGAAATTTTAGGATTTGTAGATGGAGGGACTTCAATAGACTGGATGATTGAAACTGGCGCTAAGGTTCAAAACCTATTAACCAAAGGCTCACTAAACCACTTAAAGCATCAACTAAAAAAAACACCTGATCAACACTTTAAGGATATTGAAAAAAACGTTCTAGCAGCAAAAAAAGAAGGAATTGATACCAATGTTTATCTTGAAGACTGGAGTAATGGAATGCGTAATTCAAAGGATTACGTCAATGAATATTTATCTTTTGTCACCACCCTACCAGTAAAAAGAGTTTTATTACCAGACACCTTGGGGGTAATGACATATTACGAGACTTACGCATTTATATCAGAGGTAATAAAAAAATATCCTGAAATTCACTTTGATTTTCATGGACATAACGACTATGATCTTAGTGTTGCAAATGCAATGGAGGCAGTTCGTGCTGGTTGTCACGGATTACACCTTACGGTAAATGGAATGGGTGAAAGGGCTGGAAATACACCTATGGCTAGCACGGTAGCTACTCTTAAAGATTTCTTACCAAATATCAAAATTAGTATCAATGAGTCATCTCTTTATAAAGTTAGTAAGTTGGTAGCAACTTTTACTGGATTTAGAATTCCAGTAAACAAACCGGTAGTCGGCCAGAACGTATTTACCCAAACTGCAGGTATCCATGCAGATGGAGATAAAAAAAACAACCTCTATTTTAACGACTTACTACCTGAACGATTCGGTAGAACTAGAGAATACGCTTTGGGAAAAACCTCTGGAAAAGCTAATATTCAAAAAAACTTACAAAAACTTGGGGTAACCCTTAATGATGATGAAGTCAAAAAAGTTACGCAAAGGATAATTGAATTGGGTGACAAAAAAGAAATTGTTACCACTGAGGATTTACCCTACATTATTTCTGATGTATTAAAAAGTAATATAGAACAAAAAGTAGCAGTTAAATCATATGTGTTGACGCATTCAAAAGGGCTTCGTCCAACCACTGCTGTATCACTAGAAATAGAGGGAGAGCTATTGGAAGAAAATGCTTCTGGTGATGGACAATTTGATGCTTTTATGAATGCAATCAAAAAAATATACTTAAGAAAAAATAAGGAGTTACCTGTTTTGATAGATTACGCTGTCAGAATACCTCCAGGTAGCAATTCCGATGCATTATGTGAAACCTTAATCACATGGAAAAGCTACAAAAAAGAGTTTATAACTCGCGGTCTAGACTCTGATCAGACGGTATCGGCAATAAAAGCCACCGAAAAAATGTTAAATATTATTTCCTAATAAACCCCTATAAATGAAATTAAAAATAGCTTTATTAGCAGGAGACGGCATAGGTCCAGAAGTAACCGATCAAGCTGTAAAAGTATCCAATGCCATTGCGCAAAGATTCAATCACGAAATTGAGTGGATACCAGCCCTTACTGGTGCTGCTGCTATCGATAAAGGAGGAGACCCCTACCCAGATGAAACTCACAAGGTTTGTATTAATGCCGACGCTGTGCTTTTTGGAGCAATTGGACACCCCCGATTTGATAATGACCCATCCGCAAATGTAAGACCTGAACAAGGACTTCTTAAAATGAGAAAAAAACTAGGCCTATTTGCCAACATCAGGCCAACCTTTACTTTTTCTTCATTAATTGAAAATTCTCCACTAAAAAAAGATCNTATTGAAGGTACCGATTTAGTTTTTATAAGAGAATTAACAGGAGGAATTTATTTTGGCAAAAGAGGTAGAAAAGATAATGGTAATACTGCATTTGATACTTGTACATATAATCGATCAGAAATTCAACGTCTTGCGAAAAAAGGATTTGAATTAGCTATGACTCGAAGTAAGAAATTATGTTGTGTAGACAAAGCAAATGTTTTGGAGAGTTCGCGCTTGTGGAGAGAAACAGTTCAAAGTATGGAAAAAGATTATCCTGAAGTGGAAGTATCTTATGAATTTGTAGATGCCGTAGCAATGCGACTGATTCAATGGCCAAATATCTATGATGTACTTATTACAGAAAATCTTTTTGGTGATATTCTTACTGATGAAGCATCTGTCATCTCTGGCTCAATGGGACTAATGCCATCGGCATCTGTCGGAACAGATATTGGTTTATATGAACCCATTCATGGTTCGTTTCCACAGGCTACTGGAAAAGATATTGCCAATCCGTTGGCAACTATACTTTCCGCGGCAATGATGTTTGAAATGTCATTTGGTCTTAAAGAAGAAGGCGCTATGATTCGAAAAGTAGTTGATGAATCTCTTGTTGAAGGTATAGTTACAGAGGATTTGGTAAAGGCCGGTGGAAAAAAATATAAAACAAGTGAAGTAGGAGATTATCTAGCCCATAAAATATTTTAGCTTCTCTTTTTTTACCAATTTGAACATATATTATATTTGAAATGTATTCTATTTGGTAAACTATAGTCTTTTTACTTGCTAATTTTAATTATGTGTCTTAACAAAATTTGAAAAGTAAAAAAATTAAATATTATTAATGAAAAAAGCCCTTTCTATACTATTTATAATTTTTCAATTAAATACCTTCATAACAAATGGTCAAACCTCAGTAATGACTTTTAACATTCGTTATGATAACCCAGAGGATAATGATAATTGGTGGGAACATCGAAAGTTGTCAATCCTTAAAATGTTTAACTTTTATTCCCCTGAAATTATTGGAATTCAGGAGGGTCTTAATAATCAAGTAAAATATATTAAAAAAAACTTACCTGACTATAATTACATTGGAGTAGGAAGAGATGACGGAAAAAAAAAGGGTGAATACACTGCTATTTTCTATAAAAAAAAGAAATTAAAGCTAATCTCTTCAAAAACCTATTGGCTGTCAGAAACTCCAGAAAAGGTTTCCATAGGATGGGATGCATCAATGGAACGTATTGTAACTTTTGGTGAATTCTTAGACTTAAGGGTTCAAGAATCACTTTTTATTTTTAACTGTCATTTTGATCACCGCGGAGAAATATCCAGAGAAAAATCAGCTGAACTACTATTAAATTTTATTAAAAATAAAGGTATAGAAAATAAAAAAATCATTGTTATGGGTGATTTAAATTGTTTACCAGATAGCAAACCCATTAATACTCTTAAATCAAAACTCGAGGACAGCCATGATATATCAATTAGAGAACCTTATGGCCCAATTGGTACTTCAAATGGGTTTAATTTAGATAAAGTAATTAAAAATAGGATAGATTATATTTTTACCAAAAATATCAAAGTAATTGATCATAGAATTATTGATGACAGAAGAGAAAACAATCTTTTTATATCAGATCATCTACCTGTCATAACAAAAATGATAAATTGATTTAAACTTTACATGAAAAAAATAATTTCTATTTAATAAAAATGAAAAATATTTTAAAAATCCTCTTTTTATTTGGAGTTAACCTATTTTATTCTTGTAATTTTTTTAATTTAAAAATTGGTGATTTCAAAGTTTTACCCACCCCCCAGAGCTTTCAAATTAATGGGGTTAGTAAATTAAACTATGAAGATATAGCATATTTTTACAATCCTAACAATAAAATCCTTCCTCCAGGTAGTGGTTTTTTAGTTAATATTAAAGCGACTGATACTGAGGAAAAAGCTCAATTGATCTTCAGCATTGACCCAAGTATTCAGATAAAAGATGAAGGATATATTTTAAATATTTTAAATGAAAAAATTAAAATAGTAGCAAAAGATAATGCTGGATTGATATACGGATTAGCCACATTGGAACAATTATTGGAGGATGCAGAGGAACAAGCAGTCAACCTGCCTCTATGTGAGATTGAGGACTACCCTCTACTCTCTTTTCGTTCAATTCATTGGGATGTGAAGCATCACATAGAGACCTTAGACTATTATTATGATTTACTTGATGAACTAAGAAAATATAAAATTAATGGAATCATAGCTGAGGTTGAGGATAAAATTAAATATAAACGTGAACCGATAGTTGGGTCCTCGGATGCATTTAGCNTTGAGGATTGGAAAAAACTGAGTGCATATGCAAAAGATCGAAATATTTCAATCAGTCCACTGGTTCAGGGTCTTGGACATGCATCATTTATTCTAAAGCATGAGCAATATATACCTTTAAGGGATGATATGGAAAGTGATTGGGCATTCAANCCGCTTGACCAAAANACCTATAAAGTCCAATTTAACCTCTACNAGGACGCATTAGAAGCNTTTCCTTANGGAAGNTATCTNCACATTGGGGGAGATGAAGTTAAAACCACAGGTAGAGATAGTGGAAAATCCTCATTAGAATTGCAGTTGATCTGGTTAAATAAGGTTTGTCAATTTGCTGAAGGCAAGGGTCGGATACCTATTTTTTGGGATGATATGTTACTCAAGCAAGCGGAGGTTTATCGACCAATGTTTCAACCTGATAGAAGTAAAAAAGAAGTGGACAGTATTTGGAATAAAAATGAATATAAACTAAAAAGTTTTTTACCGTTATTACCAAAAAACTGTATCTACATGCGCTGGAATTATCACTCGCCTGAAGCCTATGGAAATACTAGGGCAATGAAGTGGTATAAAGATAATGGACTTAAAGTGATGGGGGCTACAGCAGGGCAAACAAGATGGGTACTTATGCCTCAAAGAGAAGGNAATCTTAAACAAATCCGAGANTTCGCAATATCATCAATTGAAAGTGGTCTAGATGGCTTACTATTAACCCTTTGGGATGATGATTCACCNCACTTTGAATTGTATAAACGGGGTATTATTGGGTTTGCTAATGACACTTGGTCTGGGAATAAAATTAGTAAAGATGAANTCAAAAAAGCCTATAGACAAAGNGTTTATTCCGTCAAAGTTNCAGAACCTGAATTTGCATTTATTGATCAACTCGAAGCNCCTGTTGAAGAATGGAAAAATATACTATTNAAAGGTAATAAAAGAAATTATCTAATGCAAATGGAAAATCCNTACGAAGAAGGGCTTATTGAAATTCCCCAATTAGAAAGTCAGGGTAATTGGACTAAAAAATTTAAAGANAGACTTAAACGTGCTGAAAATATTATTTTAAGTTGCGATACGATTAGTTCAAAAATCAAACAAATGCAANGGATGACATCTAGAAATAAATATACACTTGAGGTATATGAACGGGTAAACGAATTGGTTCGTTTCACTCCAAAGATATTACTTTTATTAAGGTTATTTGATCAGGCAAAAAATGAAGAGCAAAGGATAATTGCATCTGCAAAAATAAGTTATCTTAGAAAAGAGTTTTTAAATTTGAGGGATAGGTTTGAAGAGACATACTCTAAGACTCGTATTATTCATAAACCAAAAGACTATATTCTCGATCAAGATCATCACCATCATCTAGCGAATCAAATGCACAGTTTTGACTGGCAGTTTTCAGCAGAATTATTAATGTTTAAAAAAATTAGTGACCAGCTAACGGTTTATAAATAATTTAAAACGGNTGATTAAAAATGCATTATAAAATGTAATCAGANGAGACGAAGTTAGACTCATTAGAGTTTAGAAGNGTTTCTAAAATTTCATTATTATAAGGATTGTCCTTAGATGCNACGAATGAACGAATAGAAAACGAACGTAAAGCATCGAAAACACTCAAGGTACTTACAGCAGAATTTTTTCTACCAGTAAAAGGATATACGTCAGGACCTCTCTGACAAGCACTGTTTAAGTTAACCCTACAAACCAGATTAGCTAAAATATCGATCAGCGGGCCTATTTTTCTAACATCTCTTCCAAATAAGCTTACTTGTTGACCATAATCAGAATCAGCCATAGCATCTAAAGGCTCGTTAATATCTTTATATGAAATAATNGGAACNACGGGACCAAATTGTTCTTCATGATATAAATTCATGGATTTATCTATAGGATAAATTACAGCTGGGTAGGTGTAGTTTTCTGTCATTTCCCCNCCNTTTTTATTTAATACTTTAGCTCCTTTTGAGGTTGCATCTTCAATTAAATCTTTAATGTATTGGGGTTTATTTGGCTCAGGAAGTGGAGTTAAAAAAACATCTTCCTCCCAAGGCATACCGTATTTTAAANCGTCTACAGCTTTGGANAATTTTTTATTGAACTCATCAATTATAGATTCATGCACATATAGAACTTTAAGTGCAGTACATCTTTGTCCATTNTAAGANAGTGTTCCTGATATACATTCTTTAATTGTATGATCTAAATCTGCATCAGGTAGAATAATTCCTGGATTCTTAGCCTCAAGTCCAAGAACTAATCTTAATCTATTTTTATTTGGATGTTCGTCTTGTAATGCTACTGCAGAGGAACTGTGTCCGATTAAAGCTAAGACATCTACATAGCCTGATCTCATAATGGGTTGAGCTATTTTTCTTCCTCTTCCAAAAAGAATNTTAACAACTCCAGGGGGNAAACTNTCTTGAAAAGCCTCCATTANTGGNGTGATTAAAAGAACACCGTGNTTTGCNGGCTTAAAAATAGCAGTATTACCCATTAATATCGCAGGAATTAGAAGGCAGAAAGTTTCATTAAGAGGATAATTGTAAGGACCTAAACATAAAACTACGCCAAGAGGACTCCTTCTAATGTGGGCGTGAATAGATCCTTCTTTTTCAAACTTAGCACTTTTTTGATCTAATTTTTTATAAGCTTCAATAGTGTCGTAGATATACTCTACTGTTCGATCAAACTCTTTTTGTGAGTCATTAAGAGATTTACCGATTTCCCACATCAAAAAATTAACAACTTCTTTTCGATGCTTTTTCATTTTTTCAACAAAACGTTCCATGCAATTTAATCTTTCTTTAACACGCATGGTTGGCCATTTCCCCTTACCCCTATCAAAAGCTTTTTTGGCTGACTCAAGTGCTTGAATCGCAGGTTCTGATTCCATATCAGGAACTGTCCCCAATAAAGTTGGGACCATTTCACCTTGCTTGTTTTCAGTATGTATAGTAGAGTATACTTCCGCAACAGCACCAGTCCATTTTTTTAGCTCACCACCAATTAAAAATTGATTGTAATGAGTCTCTTTTGGAAAATAATTTTCAGGTATATCACTGTTCTTAAGACCTATTTTAGAATTGGTTTTAGGCGACAAGACTTGACTCATATATTATTTTATTTTAATAAATATTTAACAGCAAATTTAAACAATTTTATTTTTATATAAATTTTAAAAAAAGGACAAAAGTTAACTGAAACTTAAATAAGTAAATTCAGAGATTTAATAAGTTTTCAACTAAACTATTTTTTTCATAGCAGTCATTGACTCTCTTAACTCATATCCAATTATTTCCACAGGATGATAACGAATAATTTCATTGACATCAATCAAATTTCGATTATCAACACCGTTTCCTTCAGCTTTAACAAATGCCTTTCCAATAACATTGGTATCAATTGTTTTCATAAAATCTACTAGAAGTGGCTTTGCAGCATGATCAAATAAGTAACATCCATACTCAGCAGTATCTGAGATAACGCGATTCATTTCAAATAATTTCTTTCTTGCAATAGTATTTGCAATTAATGGTGTCTCATGTAATGACTCATAGTATGCGGACTCTTCTTTAATTCCAGAAGCAACCATGGTATCAAAAGCAAGTTCTACACCAGCTCTTACAAAAGCAACCATCAATACTCCGTGGTCAAAATATTCCTGATCTGAAATCTCTTTCTCACTTATTTTCGTTTTTTCAAAGGCAGTTTCTCCAGTTGCAGCTCGCCATTTCAAAAGGTTTCTATCATCATTTGACCAGTCCTCCATCATGGTCTTGGAGAAGTGTCCAGACATAATATCGTCCATATGTTTTTGAAATAATGGAGTAAGAATTTCTTTTAAGTTTTCAGAAAGCTCAAAAGCTTTGATTTTAGAAGGATTTGACAAACGATCCATCATATTTGTGATACCTCCATGTTTCAAAGCTTCAGTAATAGTCTCCCAGCCATACTGAACTAATTTAGCAGCATAGCCTGGCTCTATTCCTTGATCAACCATTTTATCAAAACAAAGTATCGAACCTGTTTGAAGTACGCCACAGAGTATAGTTTGCTCACCCATCAGGTCAGACTTAACTTCTGCAACAAATGAAGATTCAAGAACTCCAGCACGGTGCCCTCCTGTACCCACAGCGTATGCTTTAGCATATTCCAGCCCAATGTCCAGAGGGTTATTTTCGGGATGAACAGCTATAAGGGTCGGTACGCCAAAGCCCCTTAAATATTCTTCTCTAACCTCAGAGCCGGGACACTTAGGTGCAACCATAATTACAGTTAAGTCCTTCCTTATAACCATCCCCTCCTCAACAATATTGAAACCATGTGAGTAAGAAAGTGTTGCTCCTTTTTTCATTAAAGGAACAACCTTTTGAATTACAGAGGAATGATTCTTATCAGGGGTGAGATTAATTACTAAATCAGCCGTAGGAACCATGGACTCATAATTACCAACTTTAAAGTTGTTATCAATAGCATTTTGATAGGAAGTCCTTTTTTGATCAATAGCTCCTTGACGAAGTGTGTAACTTATTTCTAGACCAGAGTCACGCATATTTAAGCCTTGGTTAAGTCCTTGCGCACCGCACCCAACGATAACAATTTTTTTACCTTTTAAAGCAGTAATACCTTTATCGAACTCAGATAAATTCATGAATCGGCATTGACCTAATTGATTTAATTTTTCTGCAAGCGAAATTTGATTAAAATAGTTTGCCATTTTTTTTAATTATAATTAGTTAATTGTCTTTTTTGAATTCGCTGAGGAGTTCTGTTATCCCCATTTTAGATTTAGTCACTGATATCCTTCCAGAGCGGACAAATTGCAAAAGACCGAAAGGAGCTAAATCCTGATGTAATCTATCGGTTTCATTTCTAAATCCTGTTTTTTCAATAACAAAGAACTCCGGAGAGACGGTTACAATATTAGCATGACTTTCTTTTATAATGTTTTGAATATGTCTTTCCTCAAAAAGCGAACTAGATTTTACTTTATAAAGTGCTGTTTCTTGGAAAATGGTTTCTTCATCTGTATGATAATAGGCTTTGATTACGTCAACTTGTTTTTCAATTTGTTGGATTAATTTTTTAACTTTTAATTCATCTATATTTACAACAATTACGAATCTAAAAACATCTTTAATTTCAGATTGGGATGTCGTAAGACTTTCAATATTAAAATGTCTTTTAAGAAAAATTGAGGAAATACGGTTTAGTAAACCGACATTGTTCTCCGAGTAAATCGATATAGTATAAGTTTTTAATTCTTTCACTGCAATAATTATTTTAATCGAATATCAGAAACAGATGCGCCAGTGGGTATCATAGGGAAAACATTATCCTCTTTTTCAACACAAACTTCAAGGAAATATGGTTTATCAGAAGCAATCATCTCGGCCACGGCTGCATCTAAATTTTTTCTTTTATCCACGCGCTTGGCATCTAAAAAGTAGCCCTTTGCAATGGTAACAAAATCAGGGTTAACCATTTCGGTTGAGGCGTAACGTTTATCAAAAAAAAGTTGTTGCCATTGCCTTACCATACCAAGAAAATCGTTATTTAAAACTACAATTTTAACTGCAGCTTGAGTTTGAAAAATTGTTCCTAATTCTTGGATAGTCATTTGATAGCCTCCATCACCTATTACAGCAACAACTTCTCTTTCTGGCGCTCCCATTTTTGCACCCAATGCTGCGGGAAGTGCGAATCCCATGGTACCCAACCCTCCCGAAGTTACATTACTTTTTGAGCGAATAAACTCGGCATATCTACAGGTAACCATTTGGTGTTGCCCAACATCAGTCACTATAACTGCATCTCCTTTTGTATGTTTATTTATTGAAACGATAACTTCTCCCATGCTTAACCCTTCTTTCTGAGGGCGCAAATCTTTATCAATAACCTCTTTAACCTCAATTTTCATTAAGTCATCAAATCTTTGCATCCATTTAGGATGAGACTTTTTCTCAACCAAAGGGAGTAGTGCTTTCAAACTTTGTTTGCAATTACCTAAAACCGGTACATCAGCTCTTACGTTCTTATCGACTTCTGCAGGATCAATTTCAAAATGAATTACTTTTGCCTGNTTNGCATAAGTATTTAAATCTCCAGTTACCCGATCGTCGAATCGCATTCCAATGGCAATAAGAAGATCACACTNGTTAGTCAAAATATTAGGACCGTAATTTCCATGCATTCCAACCATTCCAACGTTTTGTGGATGAGAAGTCGCTAATGCAGAAAGGCCTAAAATAGTCCAGGCAGCAGGAATTCCAGATTTTTCTACAAAATCTTTAAACTCTTGTTCGGCCTCACCAAGAATTACCCCTTGACCCCATACAATAAAAGGTTTTTCGGCATTATTAATTAATTCAGNGGCNTGGGTGACTGCATCAACATCTAATTTAGGAACAGGATTGTAACTTCTAACTCCCAAACATTTCTTGTAACTAAAGTCAAAGCTATCAAATTGGGCATCTTTAGTAATATCAATTAAAACTGGTCCTGGCCTTCCAGATTTAGCTACATAAAAAGCTTTTGCAAAAATTTCCGGTATTTCAGAAGCCTGTGTAATTTGATAGTTCCATTTGGTAACAGGCGTGGACAAACCTATAATATCAGTTTCTTGAAAAGCATCAGAACCAAGCAAGTGGGAGGCAACTTGACCTGTAATACAAACCATTGGTGTAGAATCAATTTGAGCATCAGCGATACCAGTTACAAGGTTCGTTGCCCCGGGACCAGAAGTTGCGATTGCAACTCCAACTTTACCAGAAGTTCTAGCAAAACCTTGAGCAGCATGAGTAGCACCCTGCTCATGCCTAGTTAGCACGTGATTAAGCTGATCTTGAAATTTATAAAGTTCATCATAAACAGGCATAATCGCTCCACCGGGGTAGCCGTAAATTAAATCTACTCCNTCGGCAAGCAAACAGCGTATAACCGCCTCTGCTCCAGAAATTTTAATAGTTTCAGATTCCGCCTGCTGTAAGGCAATTTGATCTCTTGTCTTCATTTTTTATAAACTAGCTATCGGTAACACAACCTTCAGAGGCAGTTGCTACACTTTTAATATATTTATGTAATACCCCTTGGGTAAATTTATAAGGGGGTTTAACCCACCTAGATTTTCTACTTTCTAATAANTCATCTGAAACATCAACACTCAAGGTATTGGTTTCAGCATCAATAGTTATTTTATCACCATCCTCAATTAATCCGATNACTCCACCTTCTTGGGCCTCAGGGACTATATGTCCAACAACAAATCCATGGGTTCCTCCAGAGAATCGCCCATCTGTAATTAAAGCGACATTTTTTCCTAGTCCTGCTCCCATAATTGCGGCAGTAGGTTTTAACATTTCTGGCATACCTGGCCCCCCTTTAGGACCTTCATATCGAATTACAACTACATCTCCTTTTTGGACTTTACCCTCTCCTATTCCAGTGTTTGCTTCATATTCACCGTCAAAAACTCGAGCCGGTCCAACAAACTTCAAACCTTCCTTTCCGGTTATTTTTGCTACTGAACCTTGAGATGCTAAATTACCTTTTAGTATTCTGATGTGACCCGTTGGTTTTATAGGATTATCTAACGGTCTAATTAAATCTTGACCGTTTTGTAACCCTTGCAAACTTTCTAAATTTTCAGCTAAAGTTTTACCAGTAACCGTAATGCAATCTCCATGTAACATTTCATTCTCCAACATAAACTTAAGGACTGCTGGAATACCTCCAATCGCATGAAGATCCTTCATTAAATACTTTCCACTCGGTTTAAGGTCAGCAAGAAATGGAGTCGTGTCGCTAATTCTCTGAAAGTCATCGATGGTTAGAACAATCTTGGCGGCATGAGCTATTGCAAGAAAATGGAGAACTGCATTGGTAGATCCTCCAAGGACTGCAATTAGTCGAAGAGCATTCTCCAATGATTTTTTTGTAACAATATCCAAGGGTTTTAAGTCTTGCTCAATTAGTCCACGTAAGGCTTTACCAACAGCCTTACAGTCCTCAATTTTTTCAGCACTTACTGCAGGATTTGACGAGCTGTATGGTAATCCCATACCCAATGCCTCTATTGCGGAAGCCATTGTATTAGCAGTATACATTCCTCCACATGCCCCTGCCCCGGGACAAGCGTTTCTTATTACTTTTTTATATTCTTTTTCATCAATCTTCCCAGCAACTTTTTCTCCCCAAGCTTCAAAAGCTGAAACAACATCCAATTCTTTATCACGAACACAACCAGNGGCAATAGTTCCACCATAAACTAAGATACTTGGTCGATTTAAACGCAACATTGCCATCAAAGCACCTGGCATGTTTTTATCACAACCAACTACAGTTACTAAACCATCATATGACATTGCCTGCACAACGGTTTCCACAGAATCTGCAATTACATCTCTTGAGGGCAGAGAGAATCGCATTCCAGGGGTTCCCATGGAAATACCGTCACTTACACCGATTGTATTAAAGATTAATCCTAGCATATCGTAAGNAGCAATACCATCCTTAACATGGACAGAAAGATCGTTTAAATGCATATTGCAAGGATTTCCCTCATAGCCTGTACTAGCAATACCTATTAGGGGCTTTTGAAAATCCTCATCAGTCATTCCAATTGCGTGAAGCATAGCTTGAGCTGCAGGTTGAGTAGGATCTTGCGTTACTCGTTTGCTAAATTTATTAAGAGCCATTAGGACTAATTTATTGCTAAATTATGTGTGTAGCTTTGAATTTGGTATTATATCTACTAATTTTCACTATGTTCAAATTAATTTAATTCTATCTAAATTAATGTAAATCAATTAATTATGTAACATTTATTAATACATTCAAAACTAAAAAAAATGAACAAATCAATTTGACTTATATTTAGAATGGAATAATGTCCAAAAATACCAAAGAATGAGTAATGATATAAGTAAAGTAGTATCTAATTTATATAAAAAGCAAAAAGATTTTTTCGCTTCACAAATCACAAAAACTAATGCGTATCGAATTCAAAAATTAAAATCCCTTAGAAAAGAAATAAACNCGAGGGAATTAGAGATTCACGAAGCTCTAAAGCAAGATATGCGTAAACCTACTTTTGAAGCTATGACTTCAGAAACTGTTTTGGTTGATAANGAACTTTCATTAATGATTAAAATGCTTCCNCTTTGGAACAAAACTCGTCGAGCAAAAAGTAGTTTAATTAATTTTCCTTCTAAAGATTATATCAAACCTGAGCCTTTTGGAAATACTTTGATGATAAGTCCATGGAACTATCCTTTTCAGCTTGCCATAACTCCCTTAATTGGAGCAGTTGCAGCGGGTAATACGGTGGTTTTAAAACCTTCAGAATACGCACCTCATACATCAGGTGTTATCCAAAAAATTATAAGAAATGTTTTTGATTCTGGACACGTGTCTGTTTTGGAGGGGGATTCTACAGTCGCTTCAGAATTGCTAAAAAAACGTTGGGATTTTATTATGTTCACTGGAAGCACTAGAGTAGGAAAAATTATTGCTAAAGCTGCCGCACTCCACTTAACACCAACTACACTCGAATTGGGNGGGAAAAGTCCATGTGTTGTAGATGACTCGGCTCCAATAGGTATTACTGCAAAAAGAATTGTTTGGGGGAAATTCTTAAACTGTGGACAAACTTGTATTGCTCCAGATTACTTATTAGTTAATGAAAAAATTAAATCAAAATTAGTAACCNCAATAACTAAAGAAATTGAACGAGCCTTTGGAAAAAATCAAAAAAAATCAGATGATTATGGCCGTATTGCTCATNTAAATCATTTTAAGAAGCTTAAAACGGCAATTAAAGGTGAAAAGGTAATTTATGGAGGGGAAACAGATGAAAAAAGTCTGTACTTCAGTCCCACATTAGTGGAAAATATTTCCAAGGAAAGCGTGTTAATGAAAGAAGAAATTTTTGGTCCAGTATTACCAATAATTTCTTACGATAAGGAATCAGAAATCCATTATTTCTTAAAATCACAAGAAAGACCTTTAGCTTTTTATGTATTTTCAAAGAGAAACAAATTTATCAACCAATTATTCAATCGGTATTCATTTGGTGGTGGAGTTGCAAATGACTCAATCATTCAATTTGCAAATGATAACCTGCCGTTTGGTGGAATAGGCCAAAGTGGAATGGGAGCTTATCATGGTAAATATAGTTTTAAAAATTTTTCTCACGAAAAACCNTTTATTAAAAGATCTTTTTGGTTTGATCTCCCTGGGAGGTATGCACCTTATCCAAAGTCACTATCTTTGCTGAAATTTTTACTAAAAAATATTTAATGCCAGAAAAAAAGGTCAGTGAAGCAATTGGATTCAGGAGATCAGTAAGAGTATTCGATAAAGACAAAGAAATTGATTCCCAAATTGTAAAAAAATGTATTTCACAAGGGGTTTTAGCGCCAAACAGCAGTAATTTACAATTATGGGAATTTTACCATATTACAAGCCCGGAGGTTATTCAGCAAATTGCGGTCGCGTGCTTTAACCAACCTGCAGCGAAAACAGCTAAACAATTCGTAATTCCTGTTGTTAGAAAAGATCTTTGGGAAAAAAGAGTTGCCTCAAATATCGCATTTATTAAATCTGAATTTGAAAAATCGAAAAAAAAAGACCTTAAGAAAACCAAAGGAGCTATTTCATATTATCAAAAAATCCTTCCCAAAATATACAGCATTGGAATTATAAGAGGTTTGATGGTCCACATCATTACCTATATTAAAGGATTAAAAAAGGTTGTTTACAGACAAGTAAAGAAATCTGATATGAGAGTAGTGGTCCATAAGAGCACTGCTTTAGCAGCACAAAATTTTCTAGTAAGTATGTCTGGTTATGGTTATGATACATGTACAATGGAGGGGTTTGATTCATTAAAAGTTAAAAAAATAGTTGGCTTGCCTAATAGCGCCGAAATAAGTATGGTTATTGGTTGTGGAATTAGAACTAAAAAAGGAATTTACGGACCTCGGTTCCGGGTACCGCTAGATGAAGTTTATTTTGAAAAGTAATCAATCTCCTTTTAGGAAAAACTTTAAAATCAAGTTAATTTATTTGTANATTTAACTGTATAAAACCTAAATATTATTTTTAGTCAAATGAGCTATTTTCCTTGGTAGTTTTAAAAACTAGGTATAGATTTAAACTTCTTTATACCCTCCTTTAACCAATCCTCATAAATTTGTGCATTAGTATATTGAACTGANTTATTGAGAATAGTTCCATTGGACGATAACAACATGTAAAATGGTTGAGATGCTGAACCAAAATTAAGACTTTGAAAAGTTGCCCATTTTTCTCCTATAGTTTTTATGCTCTTGACACGACCATTGGGATATTGAAAATTAAATTGATCAACATCAGGTAATAATTCTCGATCATCCACATAAAGAGAGATTATAACATATTCTTCATTTAATAATCTAAATACCTCAGGCTGTGACCAAACATTTTCTTCCATCTTTCTGCAGTTTACACAAGCCCATCCGGTAAAATCTAATAAAATAGGCTTGTTGTTAGCCTCTGCATATGCCCTACCCTCCTCAAAATCTTTAAAACAGTTCAACCCCAATGGACATTCAGAATCCGAAGTGTAAACACTGTAAAATGCTGGTGGAGGAAATCCACTTAGNAAAGTCAATTGTCCTGTTTGGTTCNTTCCTAACCCTGGAATTAAGTAGATTGAAAATAAAAAGACCAAAAAAGCGAAGAAACGCTGTAATTTATTAATCTTATTGGTTTTAACGTCATGGGGAAAGTATAACCAACCCATAAGGTATACAAATAATAAAAGAGAGATAATCAACCAAATTACAATAAATACTTCCCGCTTTAAAATCCCCCAATGAGCTACCAAATCAGCATTGGAAAGAAACTTCAATGCCAAAGCCAATTCCAAAAAACCCAAAGTCACTTTTACCNTAGTCATCCATCCACCAGATTTAGGGATAGACTTTAAAACACTTGGAAAAAGGGCAAGAAGTCCAAAAGGTAATGCTAAAGCAAAACCGAATCCTGCCATTCCAAGAGTCAATTGGGTGGCTCCACCCTCAGCAGTCAAAGATCCAACTAATAACGATCCCAAAATAGGACCCGTACATGAAAAAGATACAATCGCTAATGTCAATGCCATAAAAAACAAACCTAAAACACCACCTGAAGAAGAAGCACTATCTGAAAGGTTTCCCCAAGAACTAGGTAAAGTGAGTTCATAATAACCAAAAAAAGAAAAAGCAAAAAANACAAATACCACAAAAAAGATTAAATTCATAATAATATTAGTAGAAATAGTATTGAGAATTTGTGGATCAACTGCATCCAAAAAATGAAAGGGTAAACTAAATATTATATAAATTATAATAATAAAAAAACTGTAAATCAAAGCCCGGCGAACCCCCTTACCTTTAATTGTACTTTGTTTTAGAAAAAACGAAACTGTTAATGGTATCATAGGGAAAACACAAGGAGTCAATAAGGCAATTATACCTCCTATGAAACCTAATAAGAAAAAATTTAATAATGAATTTTCACTCTTTTTTTGTTCGTTATAATTTAATAGTTTTTCATTCTTTAAATCGAGTTTTAATGCTNAAGTTTTTTTTAAACTANTAGTATCAATAACCTTTTTGTCNTCAATAACTACTTTTGATTTATCCANCACAAAGCGAAAATCTTCATTTCTAAATATGCAAAGCTTATCATCGCAAGCCTGATAATTGATTTCACCTTCAATAAATGCTATATCTAGGTTCCGTAGTTTTATTTTTTGCTCAAAGAGAGCTTCATTGTCAAACCAAGACACCTCCATTTGAAAAATTGGATCAAAAGCTGTTTTGGTTTTACTCTCTTTAGTAATTCCTACTAAATCATAATGTTCTTCCACTCCTTTAAAAACAAACTCAGTAGGTAAAGGACCATTTTCAGGTAGGTTTTGAGAGTACAGGTGCCACTTAGATTGGATTTTTGCTTTAAATTTTAGCAGATAGGTATCGTAGGTAACTTTTTCCAAATGTGTAGTCCATAATACATGTTCTTGGGACTGAATTGCCAATGTGCAAAAAAACAACAAGAAAAATACCTTTTTAATCATAGTAACTAATTATCAATTTATCTTCTGAATTGTCTTCGATAGAATATCTTTCGTCAACTCGTTTGCCAACAACCCAAATGATGTCATCTCTTGAACAAAGCAACCACTGGTTTTCCTTATCAAGTATGGAGAATTTTTCGTCCTTAAAATATTTACTTAACTTCTTTCTACCATCAAGTCCTTTAGGGTAAAAAAAGTCACTTTCCCTCCACTTTCTCAAAGTTAGTGGGAACTTTAATAGCTTTTTATTAAAACAAGCAATATTTCTATCAGNAATTTTGATTTTAGTCTTTAAGCCAAATTTCAATGTTATAGGGGTTTGGATTTTNTTAATATTTTGATCTATTGTGTAGGTTTTGTTAAAATCTCCGATATGCTCAGTAAGCAACCAATAAGAGCGGTCCTTAATTAGTCGATGGGTTTTAGAAAACAATTGTTTTCCACTTTGTGCATCCAATAGTTGATTTAGGTCTTTTACATGATCAAAGCCATAATTAACGAATAAAGCGTGAAGGAAAAAGTCAATAGGATTTAGCAGTCTTAACTTATCTACTGAAATTTTAATTTGTTGTTCACCTTCAACAAAATACATTGTTTTAAAATCATTAATCACATAATCCAAAGCAATTTTTGCTTGTTCCAAATGTCCTAGCGTAGTTCTAAATTGATCGTGGAAACTAGAATCCATCGCCTTCCAATTAGGAATTACTTTATGCCTTAGTGCATTCCGCAAATAGTCTGTTTTTTCATTAGATGCATCTTCTCTCCATTCGATATTAAATTTATTAGCATAATTAATTATTTCTGTTCTTGTAAAGGGTAAAAGAGGCCGAATAATCTTCCCCCTAGTTTGAGGAATTCCCACCAATCCTTTTAATCCAGAACCCCTCATTAGATTTATCATAAAGGTCTCTATGGCGTCATCCGCGTGATGTGCTACAAGAATTACTTCATAGTTGTATTTTATTGATAATTCATTAAACCAATCATATCTTAGTTTCCTGGCCGCCATTTGAACAGAAGATTTTTTATTATTAGTATAAAACAGTGTATCAAATTTTTTAATATAACATTTCAGTTTTTTATCCTCGGCTAATTTTTCAACCCAAAGTGCGTCTTCATCACTATCAATTCCCCTTAATTGAAAATTACAATGGGCTATTGAAATATTCAAGCCTTGTCTTAAACAAAGGGATAAAAGGACACAACTATCTAATCCCCCACTTGTAGCCAAAAGAATTTTTTGATTCTTTAAATGAGAAAAATTTTTCAATAAATGAGTTTGAAACTTTTTAAACATAGGCAAAATTAAGGATTTTGAAATTGGAGTCAATAACTAAATAACTACTTCATTGCAGACTTTTTTTGTAAAAAAAAATAAAATTCGGATATTTGCAATTCAAATGATTGATGCAACTACATATTATATTNCAACCTTTTTGGCAAAAAGCCAAGCTAGGTTACGTCCACGCCGCCCCTAGCGGGTTTTTCTCTCTATATGAGACTCTGGTGCGTCCAGTCTCCTTTTGTAAACCTTTTTACCTATTTTTTAATTTAAATATCATTTGTCAATAATGGAAATAGTTATTGCAAATTCAAAACATATCGTTTACGCCAAATCCATCTGCAGCTGTATTGATGATTCAGCTAAAATGAGGGGTACTGGTATTGCTAGAAGAACACCAGAGTANATCATTAAAAAAATTGAATCTGGGAACGCAGTAATAGCTATAGAAAATAATGAATTTGCAGGTTTTTGTTANATAGAGGTTTGGGGACATGGAAAATATGTAGCCCATTCAGGTTTAATCGTTTCACCTAAACACAGAGGAAAGGGTTTGGCGAAAATAATCAAGAAAAACGTATTTGATCTTTCTAAGCAAAAGTTCCCTAAAGCTAAAATTTTCGGAATAACAACTGGAAAAGCAGTTATGCGTATTAATTTTGAACTCGGTTATCAACCTGTATCCTTTTCGGAGTTGACAGACGATCCAGAATTTTGGAAAGGTTGTCANACCTGTAAGAATTATGATGTTTTAACTAGAACCGAGAGAAGTATGTGTTTGTGTACAGGAATGTTATACGATCCCAATAATGGGCAAAAACAATAAATTGAGTTAAATGGCAAATAAAAAATTAGTATTGGCTTACAGTGGTGGTTTGGACACTTCTTACTGTTTAATGAAGCTCTCAAAAGAGGGTTATCAAGTTCATGCAGCAACTGTCAACACAGGTGGGTTTGATGAGCTTCAAATTGAGGATATGCAAGCTAAAGCAATTCAAATGGGTGCACACACCTATAAATCAATCGATGCTTTGTCATCCTTTTACCAAAAGGTTGTTCAATATTTGATTTATGGTAACGTACTAAAAAATAATACCTATCCACTTTCAGTAAGTGCGGAAAGAATTGTGCAAGCCATTGAAATCATCCAATACGCTAAAAGTATTGACGCGAGTGCAATTGCTCATGGAAGCACAGGTGCAGGGAACGATCAGGTAAGATTTGATTTAATTTTTCAGGTAATGGCCCCTGAAATTGAAATTATTACCCCTATAAGAGATCTACAGCTATCAAGAGGAGATGAAATTACTTATTTAAAAGAAAATGGTATTGAATTATCATGGGAAAAAGCACAGTACTCTATAAATCAGGGATTGTGGGGTACCAGTATAGGTGGTAAAGAAACCATTACTTCCCATGAGAATTTACCAGAATCTGCTTACCCCAGTCAAGTCTCTAAAAAAACAGCTGAAGAAGTCGTTTTGGACTTTCAAAAAGGAGAATTGNTAGGGATCAATGGTAAGACGGAATCTCCTGTGAATAATATTTTGAAGCTTCAACAACAGGCCAAAAAGTTTGGTATTGGAAGAGATACCCATGTAGGAGACACTATTATTGGAATAAAGGGTAGGGTTGGATTTGAAGCCGCCGCACCATTAATCATTATTAAGTCTCATCACCTTTTGGAAAAACATACCTTAAGNAAATGGCAACAGTTTCAGAAGGAGCAATTGGGTAACTTTTACGGNATGTTACTCCACGANGGTCAATATTTAGATCCAGTGATGAGAGATTTGGAAGCCTTTTTGGCTAGTAGNCAAAACACTGTTAATGGGAAGGTGTTTGTAACACTCCACCCTTATAGGTTTGAATTAAAAGGAATCGATTCCCCTAATGATTTAATGAGTGCGACCTTTGGTAGTTACGGAGAAATAAATAAAGATTGGACTGCAGAGGANGCCAAAGGGTTTATCAAAATAATGTCCAATCAAAATAAGATTTACCAACACATAAATAAATAATAATGAAAAAAGTAGGTATAATTGGTGGTTCTGGATATACTGGAGGAGAGTTAATCAGATTAGTGGTTAATCATCCGAAACTAGTTNTGGATTTTGTTTNCAGTACTACAAGACCNGGAACTCCTCTTTACGATACCCATGTCGATTTATTGGGTAGGTCTGAGCTGAGTTTTACAGATAATATAAATTCAGAGGTTGATGTAGTTTTTCTTTGTGTTGGACATGGAAANTCTGTTGAGTTCCTAAAGAAAAACNNATTTTCAACCCAAACCATCATTATTGATTTGAGCAATGACTTTAGGCTGGAAAAAGATGCTCAATTTCAAGAATATGATTTTGTATANGGTTTACCAGAATATCAAAANAATAAAATTGAAGGTGCNAAGGCAATTGCCAATCCCGGATGTTTCGCAACTGCAATTCAGTTAGCNCTTCTACCTTTGGNAAAAGAAGNTTTTATTAAAGAGGCTGNTCATGTAAATGCNACTACAGGTAGNACAGGTGCAGGGGTAGGTTTGAGTTCTACTGGACATTTCAGTTGGAGAAATAATAATATTTCTTGGTACAAACCNTTTAGACACCAGCACTTGGGGGAGGTTAGAGAAACGTTGCAAAATCCAAAAATCTACTTTTTACCACAGCGAGGTAATTTTACTAGAGGAATTTTTGCCAGTTGCTACACTCGATTTGAGGAAAGTCTTGAGTTAGCGGAAAATTTATATAAAGATTACTATAGTTCTCATCTTTTTACAAATGTCTCTGCAAAAGAGATTGCCATAAAACAAGTGGTGAACACCAATAATTGTGTAGTACATTTGCACAAGTATAAAGATCAATTATTGATTACTTCAGCGATTGATAATTTATTAAAGGGTGCTTCTGGGCAAGCGATTCAGAATTTGAACCTCATCATGGGATGGGAAGAAGATTTGGGGCTTCGACTCAAAGCCAGTATATATTAAAAAAAAGCGAAGAAAAAATGAAAATAGCTATTATAGGATCAGGTAATTTAGGTCTGAGTATTGCAAAAGGCTTAGTTTACAATAACACTTATACCTCTCTTTACCTAACCAAAAGAGATCTCAGTACCATCGAAAAATGGGAGGAATACAACAATGTAAAAATAACTTCNGACAACCAAGAAGCTGTCAAAAACGCTGATATTTTAATTTTTACTGTCCAGCCAAGACAGTTTGACGGAATTCTGGAAGAAATTAAAGGTGCNTTGACTAANAAACACGTATTGATCTCCGCTATCACAGGCTACAGTATCAGTAGAATGGAGGAGAAATTGGGTAGTAATTACCCTGTCATTAGAAGTATGCCAAATACTGCGATTTCTGTAGGTAAATCCATGACTTGTCTGTGCTGTAATATTGCAGGCGAAAAAAGAATTGCTATCGCAGAGGCCATTTTCAATGGTTTGGGAACGACCATAAAAATAGCTGAAAAACAAATGCAAGCTGCTACAGTTGTTTGTGCAAGTGGAATCGCCTTTTGGATGCGATTGATAAGAGCTACTACTCAGGGTGGAGTTCAAATGGGTTTTGATGCAGACGATTCGATGAGAATGTCAATGAATACTGCCCTTGGAGCGGCCAGCCTGTTAATTGAAACAGATTCTCATCCTGAAACTGAAATAGATAAGGTAACTACTCCTCAAGGATGTACTATCACTGGACTGAATGAAATGGAACATCAAGGGCTGAGCTCATCACTTATCAGAGGTTTAATGGCATCTTTTGAAAAAATAAATGAAATTAAAATTCAATAAGAAATTAAGAAATGAAACTATTTGACGTTTACCCACTNTATGAAGTATGCCCAGTGAGGGCAAAAGACGTCTATGTATATGACGAAACGGGAAAGGAATATTTGGATTTGTATGGAGGGCANGCCGTTGTTTCAATAGGGCACAGTCACCCCCATTATGTAAATCGATTGGAACAACAACTTAATAAAATCGCATTTTACTCCAACGCAGTAGAAAATCCATTACAACAAGAATTAGCAGATGAGATTGGTGATCAATCCGGATTACACAATTACCAATTATTCTTGTGTAGTTCTGGAGCTGAGGCAAATGAAAACGCTTTAAAATTAGCATCTTTTCATACAGGTAAAAAAAGAATTATTGCCTTTAAAAACGCATTTCATGGCAGAACTTCTGCCGCAGTTGCTGTAACTGATAATCAAACTATAAATGCCCCNCTAAACCAGCAACAAGAGGTTACTTTCATCCCATTTGACGATTTAGAAGCATTGGAAGNTGAATTGAAAAAAGGTGATGTCTGCGGAGTTATTTTTGAACCCATTCAGGGGGTTGGTGGATTAGATATACCCGATGATGATTTTGTTTTAGGAATGAACACTTTGTGTGAAAAATACGATACCTGCTTNATTGCTGACGAAGTTCAGTCTGGTTTTTCAAGATCTGGGAACTTTTTTGCTTTTCAGCAAAACAANATTAAACCACATGTGATCACGATGGCAAAAGGAATGGGGAACGGATTTCCTATTGGAGGTATACTAGTTCATCCAGATTTAAAACCCAAATACGGTATGTTAGGTACTACTTTTGGTGGTAATCATTTAGCATGTTCAGCCTCTTTGGCTGTATTGGAAATTATCAAAAAAGATAAATTACAACATCATGCTAAAAGNATGGAAACCTATTTTAGANCTAAAGCCGAAAAGATTAAGGGTATAAAAATAAAAGGTCGTGGACTTATGCTAGGCTTAGCATTTGATTTTGAAGTTGGTCCTTTAAGAAAAAGTCTGATTTATGAAAAAAATATTTTTACAGGTGGGAGTAGTAANAAAAATGTTTTGAGAATTCTTCCACCATTGACAGTCCAAAAAAAACATTTCGATCGATTTTTTGAGGCATTAGAAGATTTATTATGAACCATTTTATCACATTAGCGGACTTANCTGATTTTAACNAAACCCTNGACNTGGCNATGGATTTNAAAAAGNATCCNNGTAAACTTAATANNNTAGGAAAAGGNAAGACNTTAGGNCTACTTTTTTTTAANCCNAGCTTNAGAACAAGACTNAGTACTCAGAANGCTGCNCAAAANTTGGGNCTNAANACCATGGTNATGAANTTTAGNCAAGAATCATGGGCGTTAGAATTTGAGGACGGGACAAAGATGAGNGGNCTTAGNTCTGAACANGTNAGAGAAGCAGCAGCAGTNGTTTCACAATATTGTGATNTNNTTGCCATNAGNGCATTTGCNTCCCTNTCNGATAAAGAAAAAGATGAAGCTGAAATCGTTTTAANAAGTTTTACTNAATANGCAAGNGTACCAATNATNAATATGGAAAGTGCGACAGCGCANCCNNTGCAAGCNNTTGCTGATGCNATAACTTTAAATGAATTTAAAANNNCTCATANACCNAAAGTAGTNNTAACTTGGGCNCCCCANCCNAAAGCNCTNCCNCANGCNGTTGGNAATTCTTTTNNAANGATGATGGNAAACCTAGATGCNGATTTTATAATTNCNCANCCANANGGATATGCACTNAATCCATNACATAACNANNGGNGTGAAATGCNTTANCNACCAAGAGGAAGCTNTNGAAAATGCTGATTTTATTTACNCAAANAACTGGTGTTCATATGAACATTACGGACAAATATTGAGAACNGANNATAAATGGATGATTACNCCTNAAAAGATGNANCTCACNAACAANGGNAAATTCATGCACTGTTTACCTATNAGNAGNAATATTGTTGCNGCTGATGNNGTTTTNGATAGTTCNANTTCNCTAGTTATACAGCAATCANAAAATAGAATTTANAGTGCNCAAGCAGTNCTNAAACAANTTNTAGAAAATGGATAAACTTTCNNTAGTNAAAATCGGTGGAAATGTNATTGAANATNNTNAGNAANTAGCTNACTTTTTGACTGCATTTANCCAAATGNAAGGNGCNAAGATNTTGGTNCATGGTGGGGGTAAAAAAGCNACTNTTATGGCNANAANGNTNGGTGTTCCAGTAAAAATNATTGANGGAAGNAGAATAACTGATGCTGAAAATTTNGATATTNTNACNATGCTNTATGGTGGAAAGATTAATAAAAATATNGTNGCTCAATTGCAAGCNATNGGCAGTAATGCAATCGGACTCTCAGGTGCAGATGGTAATGCAGTTCAGGCGGTGAAAAGACCGGTGAAGGAATTTGACTTCGGTTTTGTAGGTGATGTAACTGGAATTAACACAACCTTATTTAAACTTTTATTGCAAGCCCAATACGTTCCAGTTTGTTGCGCAATAACACACGACCAAAAAGGACAGTTACTTAACACCAATGCGGATACAATTGCCGCTAGTATTGCCAAAGGTTTGTCCAAATTTTTTGATGTTTCGCTTTGCTATTGTTTTGAAATGCCTGGTGTTTTAAAAAATATTGTAGATAAAGAAAGTGTCATTAGTGAGATTACACCCAATAGTTACAATGAATTAAAAATAAATAATATCATTCATTCTGGAATGATTCCTAAAATAGATAACTGTTTTGAGGCATTAAATAATGGAGTTTCCGAAGTTAAAATCGGAGCACCACAGATGATATCAGGGAAAATAAAGTATACGAAACTAATTTTAGATGATGAGTGATTTAACCGCAGCTGCAATTGATTTGTTAAAAGATCTGATTGGAATACCTTCCTTTTCTAGGCAAGAGGATAAAACTGCTGACAGAATTGGTGAATGGTTTGACCATTATGGAATTCCCTACCAAAGAGATGGTAATAATCTATGGGCAAAAAATAAGGCCTTTGACTCGAAGAAACCAACCCTTTTACTAAATTCTCATCACGATACAGTAAAGCCTAATGCTGCCTATACTAATGATCCTTTTGAAGCTAAAATTGAAGATGGAAAGTTGTATGGACTTGGAAGTAATGATGCTGGTGGTGCATTGGTTTCACTAATAGCTTTATTTACCCATTATTTCAATAAAGAAAATCCAAAATACAACTTATTGGTTACAGCTTCAGCAGAGGAGGAAATTGCTGGCGATGACAGTCTAAGTGGTTTACTTCCCAAGCTTCCTAAAATTGACGTTGCAATTGTAGGAGAACCTACAGAAATGCATTTGGCCGTTGCTGAAAAAGGTTTAATAGTTTTTGATGCAGTCATCACAGGTACACCCGGTCATGCAGCTCATCCAAATGCTGACAACCCCATCATGAAACTACCTGAAGTGTTAAACTGGTTCGAAAATTTTAAGCTGCAAAAATTCTCAGACTTTTTGGGAGATGTAAAAGTTACAGTAACACAGGTCAGAGCAGGAAAAGAACATAATGTCGTACCAGCGAGTGTTCACTTGGTAGTTGATGTTAGGGTCAACGATAAATACAGTAATGAAGAATTGTCCAAAATACTCGTCGAAGCAGCTCCATGTAAAATGACGCCGAGATCTTTAAGGTTAAACTCCTCATCGATTGGAATAGATCACGAACTAGTCCAGGCTGGGATTGCTCTAGGTAGAAAAACCTATGGGTCTCCTACCCTTTCCGACCAAGCGGCACTGAATTGCCCTTCTGTAAAACTTGGCCCAGGATTGTCAACTAGATCTCATACTGCTAACGAATTTATTTTTGTAAATGAAATAGAGGAAGCTATTAAGATTTANATTNANNTTNTTGGNAAANTATTATAATNACAGATTTGAAAATAAAAAAACTGACAAATGAAACTTTGGCAAAAAAATACACCNGCTCATAAAAAAATCGACCATTTCACTGTGGGTNAAGACAGAGCNTATGATCTGCANCTGGCCGCCTACGATTGTCAGGCCTCTATTGCACATGCTCAAATGTTGTATCAAATAGGAATATTGACTGAATACGAAACTCAAGCAATAGTGAATGTTTTAAAAGAACTCAAAATTCAGGCAGAAAATAGCAAGTTTGTGATTGATGATAACTTTGAAGATATGCATTCTAAAATAGAGTTTGTCCTCACTGAAAAATTGGGTGATTTAGGTAAAAAAATTCACACAGCAAGATCTAGAAACGATCAAGTTTTAGTGGCGATGCAACTTTATCTAAAACAAGAGATATCAGTAATCAAGTCAATGACATATGATTTCTTCAAGCTTTTAATAAAACTTACTAAACAACACAAAGACAAATTATTACCTGGATACACCCACTTTCAGGTGGCTATGCCTTCTTCATTTGGCCTTTGGTTTTCTGCTTATGCTGAAAGTTTAATTGATGATGTAACACTTTTGAATGCAGCCAAAAAAATAGTTGACCAAAATCCATTGGGCAGTGCTGCAGGCTTTGGAAGTTCATTTCCAATTGACAGAAAATCAACTACAAAAAGTTTGAATTTTGGAGATTTGAAATACAATGTTATTGCTGCTCAAATGAGTAGAGGTAAAGCAGAAAAGACAACAGCTTTTGCAATGGCATCATTGTCGGCTAACCTTTCAAAAATGGCAAATGATATTTGCTTATATATGGGACAAGAACACAATTTTGTGAGTTTTCCAGATAGATTAACCACAGGATCGAGTATAATGCCACACAAAAAAAATCCTGATGTTTTTGAATTGATTAGAGGTAAAAGTAATNTAATTCAAGGATTACCCAATCAGTTGGCATTGCTAACTTCCAATTTGCCTTCAGGCTACCACAGAGAATTGCAACTAGCCAAAGGGCTNATAATTGACGGGATTGAAGATATAAAAGCTTGTTTGGATATATTTACTTTTAGTTTGAAAGAAATACAAATCAGNGAGGACATTTTGGAGGACCCAAAGTACCAATATGTATTCAGTGTTGATACTCTAAACGAATGGGTAAAAGAAGGTATGCCCTTTAGAGACGCTTATAAAAAAATGGGAGAAGCAATTAATAAAGGTGATTACCANCCCAAAAAAACATTAGACCACACACATCTTGGTAGTTTGGGAAATTTAGCTTTAGATGAAATTCAAACTAAAATGGAGCAGGCTTTAAATTCCTNACTAAATATGTAATGGTCGGTTATCAGAAGCTGCTAAAGCGGCTTCTTTGACTGCTTCGGCATAAGTTGGATGGGAATGGCTCATACGTGCTATGTCCTCAGCAGAAGCCCTAAACTCCATTGCAACTACTGCTTCAGCAATTAAATCGGCTACCCNAGGGCCAATCATNTGTACACCGAGCACCTCATCTGTCTTAGAATCTGCCAATATTTTGATAAATCCGTCAGTATCACCACTTGCTCGGGATCGACCTAGTGCTCGCATAGGAAATTGACCAATTTTGTAATCAACCCCAGTAGTTTTAAGTTCTTCCTCAGTTTTGCCAACAGCAGCTACCTCCGGCCAAGTATAGATTACGTTAGGAATCAAATTATAATCAATGTGAGGCTTTTGTCCAGCAATCGTCTCAGCGACCATAACTCCTTCCTCTTCNGCTTTATGAGCTAGCATAGCGCCTCTAACTACGTCTCCAATCGCATAAATATTGGATGCAGATGTTTGCAAATAATCATTGACCTCAATCTGTCCACGTTGAGTTAATTTTACTCCTGCGGCNTCGGCGTTGAGTTTGTCGGTATATGGCTTTCTTCCCACAGATACNAGACANTAGTCACCTTCAAAAGATACATCCACGCCTTTTTTATCAATTGCAGTAACCGTAACATTATCNCCCTTTCGCTCTACTTTATTGACTTGGTGTGAGAGATAAAATTTTATTTTTTGTTTTTTCATCACCTTGGTCAATTCTCTTGAAAGTGCACTATCCATTACAGGAGTGATCCTATCAGCATATTCGATAACAGATACTTCCGACCCTAATCTTTTATAAACTTGACCTAATTCAAGCCCAATCACTCCTCCTCCAATAATGACGAGATGCTTTGGGATTTCTTTAAGTTTCAATGCTTCAGTTGAAGTAATAACTCTTTCTTTATCAGTTTTAATAAATGATAAGCTCGCAGGTTTAGAACCTGTAGCTATAATAGTATATTTAGCCGATATTTCTTCCTTTTTTTCTCCAGATATATTAATGGTATTTACATCTTTAAATGATCCAATACCCTTAAAAACAGTCACTTTGTTTTTATCCATTAAAAAATCAATTCCTTTAGTTGTTTGCTCAATCACGGCTGCTTTTCTACCAATCATTTTTTCCAAATTCACCTTTACCTCTCCNGGAATCTCAATCCCGTGTTCTTCAAAATGTTTGACAGCGTCTTCGTAGTGATGTGAAGAGTCTAAAAGAGATTTCGAGGGAATACAACCTACATTTAAGCAAGTTCCCCCAAGGGTATTATATTTTTCAACTAAAGCGGTTTTCATACCCAATTGAGAACAGCGTATAGCTGCAACGTATCCTCCGGGTCCAGATCCAATTACGACAACGTCAAAAGATTGCATATATTATTATTTGAAATATTAATCAAAAATACAAAAGTATGGGATTGCCTCATTAGTAATTTATAAAAATACCCTAACTTGAANAGGTCAAACATAAATCAATTGGAAACCCCTAAGCTTTCGCTTCGCTCTGCATTAATTCCATTACTTATTTTAATCATTTTATTGACTTACAATATAGCTATTTATGGGGATGATACATTGAAAGGGTCTAATCAATTTATTTTACTGATCGCTGGAGCAATTGCAGGATTAGTAGGTTTTTTTAACAAAATTAGTTACAAATTAATGTTACAAAAAATTGCAGAAAATATTGCTTCGGTTACCATTCCTATACTAATTCTTCTTTTTGTAGGAGCACTTGCAGGTACTTGGTTGCTNAGCGGTATTATACCTGCTATGATTTATTATGGAGTTCAAATCGCCAGTCCAAGTTTTTTCCTTCCTNCTTGTGTATTGATATGTACTCTAATTTCNTTGGCTACAGGAAGTAGTTGGTCCACATCAGCAACTGTTGGAATAGCATTGATTGGNATTGGNAAAGCATTGGGACTGCCAGCTGGTATGATTGCCGGAGCAGTAATCTCTGGTGCTTATTTTGGCGATAAACTTTCTCCTCTAAGTGATACAACAAATTTAGCCCCAGCTATGGCTGGCGGTGAGCTATTTACCCANATTCGATACATGCTTTATACTACCCTACCGACAATTACAATCACCTTATTTGTTTTTATAGTGTTAGGGTTNACCNATTCCACCTCAGGAGAGNTAGATACTTCAAGTTTCAAAAATGCTATTGCGGAAAAATTCAATATCAATCTTTGGCTCTTTTTAGTTCCAGCTTTAGTACTTGTAATGATTATAAAAAAAATACCGCCACTAATCGCTTTATTTTTGGGTTCCATGTTAGGAGCATTTTTTGCTTTAATTTTTCAGCCAGTTTTACTTGTTGAGATGGCGGGAGTTCAGAAACTTAATTTTAAGGTTGCTTTCCTAAGCATCTTAAACGCTGTTACAATCAAAACCAATATAATAACCTCCGAACAATTATTGAATGAATTATTTACCTCGGGAGGAATGCAGGGTATGTTAGGAACCGTATGGCTCATAATTTGTGCAATGGTTTTTGGAGGTATAATGGATGCTATAGGGGCACTACAAGCAATAAGTAATGCTTTTTTAAATTGGACAAAATCTGTATTTCAACTATTCGCAAGCACAGTAGCCTCTTGTTTGACAGTCAATTTATCTGCTTCAGATCAATACCTAGCTATTGTTGTTCCGGGTAAAATGTTTAAAAAGGCGTATGAGGATAGAAAACTTGCCCCAGAAAACTTAAGTCGTACACTTGAAGACTCTGGCACTGTAACCTCTGTACTAATTCCATGGAATACCTGTGGCGCTTATCAATCAAGTGTACTGGGGGTTAGTGTAGCCGATTATTTTATTTATTCAATATTTAATTTACTTAGTCCCATAATGACTTTGATTTTTGCCTATTTTAGAGTAAAAATAAGGTCATTAACAAAGGTCTAATCCCATTCTTTTACATGATTAGATTTCCTTATACTTTAAGTGGAAATTATTATTGAGAATTTTAAATTTTACAGGAATTAAAATTAAATTTGATAAGCATAATTTGTAAATATTAATAAATAATAATTTTATACATGGACAATAAATCAAACGGACAAGGAGACGTCAGTAGATGCCCTTACTTAGGCGGTGTTTTAAAGGAAGGTGCAGGTGGTGGTAGTTCAAATAGGGATTGGTGGCCAAACCAATTAAACCTAAATATACTTCGCCAACACTCATCCCTGTCTGATCCGATGGATGAGAGTTTTAATTACGCAAAGGAGTTTAAAAAGTTAGACCTGGCTGCTGTCAAAGAAGATTTATACGAGTTAATGACCAATTCTCAAGAATGGTGGCCTGCGGATTACGGGCATTACGGTCCGTTCTTCGTCAGAATGGCATGGCATAGTGCCGGTACATACAGAATTGCAGATGGTCGCGGCGGAGCTGGTACTGGAATGTTGCGATTTGCTCCACTTAATAGCTGGCCCGATAATGCAAATCTAGAAAAAGCTAGACTTTTACTGTGGCCTATTAAACAGAAATATGGTAAAAAACTCTCCTGGGCAGATTTAATGGTTTTAACTGGTAACTGTGCAATGGAGTCCATGGGTTTTGAGACATATGGTTTCGGGGGTGGCCGTGAGGACCAATGGGAACCGGAAGAGGATGTTTATTGGGGACCTGAAGCTGAATGGCTAGGAGACAAAAGATACACGGGAGACCGCGAATTAGAGAATCCTCTTGGAGCAGTACAAATGGGATTAATTTATGTAAATCCACAAGGACCAAACGGAAATCCTGATCCCCTTAAATCTGCACATGATATTCGTGAAACTTTCGGACGAATGGCTATGAACGATCATGAAACTGTTGCACTTATTGCTGGAGGGCATACTTTTGGAAAAACTCATGGTGCTGCAGATGCTGATCAATTTGTAGGAGCCGAACCCGCAGGGGCACGTTTAGAAGAAATGAGTATGGGTTGGAAAAATAATTATGGCTCAGGTAAAGGGGAACATACAATAACGAGTGGTTTAGAGGGTGCTTGGACAACTACACCTATTCAATGGAGTAATAATTATTTTGAAAACCTATTTGGATATGAGTGGGAGCTCACTAAAGGACAAGGAGGTGCATTTCAATGGATTCCCAAAGACGGAGCTGGATTAGGAACTGTTCCTGATGCACATAACCCTAAAAAGAAACATGCACCAATGATGTTAACTTCAGACATTGCATTAAAAATGGATCCTATTTATGAACCCATTTCAAGATTCTTTTATGAAAACCCTGATAAATTTGCAGATGCCTTCGCAAAGGCTTGGTTCAAATTGACTCATAGAGATATGGGACCTGCAGATCGGTATTTAGGTTCAGAAGTTCCTCAAGAAGAATTAATTTGGCAAGATCCTATCCCAAAAGTGACGCATGAACTTATAGACGACTCTGATGAATTAAGTTTAAAAGGGAAGATTTTAGATTCTGTATTATCGGTTTCCCAACTTATCTCAGTGGCCTGGGCTTCAGCGTCTACATTTAGGAATTCTGACAAGCGGGGTGGTGCCAATGGTGCAAGAGTAAGCTTATCTCCTCAAAAGTATTGGGACGTAAATGAACCCATTCAATTGGGAAAAGTACTTGACATTTTGACCGCCATTAAAGATGATTTTAACAGTTCAAATGAGAAAAAACAAGTTTCACTAGCTGATCTAATTGTTTTAGCTGGAAGTGCAGCTGTAGAGAAGGCTGCTAAAGATGCTGGTTACGACGTGAACGTTCCCTTTACTGCTGGAAGAACAGATGCAGCTCAGGAAAAAACTGACATTGAATCTTTCTCAGTTTTGGAACCACTTGCAGACGGATTTAGGAACTATCTAAAAAAGCAATATGCTGTAGGTGCAGAAAAACTTTTGATTGACAAAGCCCAACTAATGACATTAACCGCTCCAGAGATGACCGCTTTGGTTGGTGGAATGCGGGTGTTAAATGCTAACTTTGATGGGACTGAACATGGAGTACTTACCAATCGGCCTGAAACACTATCTAATGATTTCTTTGTCAACCTTCTTGATATGAATACTACCTGGGAAGCAACAGATGATTTCGAAAATGAATTTCAAGGACGCGACCTTACCACAGACCAAATAAAATGGAAAGGTACACGTGTAGATTTAATTTTTGGTTCTAACTCTGAGTTAAGAGCAATTGCTGAGGTTTATGGTTGCACAGATGGTGAAGAAAAATTTGTAAAAGATTTTGTCGCAGCTTGGAGTAAAGTCATGCATTTAGATCGTTTTGATTTAAAATGATTTGAACTTCTAGAAATCGATTGCTTATTTTAATAATTATAAAACCTTAAACTTGTTATGGAGTTTGAGGTTTTTCCTTTTTACTTTCAAATCACTTAATAGAATTTGACATAGGTTTACTAATGAATTCGTATTTTTGTTTTACAAGTTCAACTAATGGCTAAAAAGGGTTCTAGTTCGCAATCGTCAATGTTATCAGAGGAACAACATCAAAAGAAGAGAAGGAGAGAAATCCTCTTCGGAAGCTTTATGATGCTAGTCGGATTTTTGATTTTGATTTCCTTCCTCTCTTATTTTTATAATTGGCAGACCGATCAAAGTACTTTAGAGGCTTTTTTTGATAAAAACGTTCAATCTCAAAATATCCTTAATAAACTTGGTGCACTTACTGCTCACTTTTTTATTTATCAGCTTTTTGGTTTATCTGCCTTCATCTTACCTTCCTTGATGTTTTATACTGGCTTACTATTATTTTTTAGCCTCCCGAAAAAAAGACTATTACGTCAATGGAGTTGGGCACTTTGTTACATGATCTGTTTTATGATTTTCCTGGGTTTTTATCAGGAAAATAGTCCGATTCTATCTGGGTTGGTTGGCTTTGAAGTGAATGACTTTTTGGTTAGTTATATTGGTAGCACTGGCCTAATATCATTTCTAATCTTTACAGTTATTTGCATTTTAGTAGTTCAGTGGGGGCTAACACCTGAAAAAGTAGTTCATTTTTTTAATTTACTACTCAAACGAGAAGCAATCGCCGAGGAAGTTTCAATTGAAAACAGTTTAGATATGGAAATTGATACTTTTGTAAGTGAATCAATTGAAACAAGTGACGAGCATATCACTACATTCAGTAATCCAACCGCTGAAATTGATCCCTCAGAAAAAGAACAGGAGTTAGAAATGGAAGTTGAGCATGTGATGGAGGAAGAAAGTGTTGAGAGTAATTTAGCACAATCTTTAGTTGAAAAACACGGTTTTTTTGACCCTAAATTAGAATTGAGTAAGTATAGATTTCCTACACATGAACTTCTGAAGGATTATGGAGAAGGATCTATCACCATAGATCAAGAAGAGTTAGAACTCAATAAAAATAAAATTGTAGATACCCTTAGTAATTATAAAATAGGTATTTCAAAAATCAAAGCTACAGTAGGTCCAACAGTTACGCTTTATGAAATTGTTCCTGATGCTGGAATTAGAATTTCTAAGATCAAAAATCTCGAGGATGACATCGCATTATCCTTATCCGCCCTAGGCATTAGAATCATTGCTCCAATTCCCGGAAAAGGAACGATAGGAATTGAAGTTCCTAACCAAAAACCTAGTATTGTATCTATGCGTTCTGTTATTACTTCTGGTAAATTTCAAAAGGCAGAAATGGAATTGCCGTTGGCTTTAGGAAAGACAATTAGCAATGAAACTTTCGTAGTTGATTTGACAAAAATGCCCCACCTACTTATGGCTGGTGCAACAGGACAAGGTAAGTCGGTTGGTTTAAACGCTGTTTTAACATCACTTCTCTACAAAAAACATCCAGCGGAGATTAAGTTTGTTTTGGTTGATCCTAAAAAAGTTGAGCTCAATATTTATAACAAAATAGAAAGGCACTACTTGGCTAAACTACCTGATACAAATGATGCAATAATTACGGATAATACTAAAGTAATTCATACCCTGAACTCACTATGTATTGAAATGGATAATCGTTACGAGTTGCTCAAAAATGCCAACTGTCGTAATCTTAAGGAATACAATCAAAAATATCGGGAAAGAAAATTAAATCCCAATGATGGTCATACTTTTTTACCCTATATCGTTTTAGTAGTGGATGAATTTGCCGACTTAATTATGACCGCAGGTAAAGAAGTAGAAACACCAATAGCAAGATTAGCTCAATTGGCTAGAGCAATTGGAATACACCTGATTATTGCAACACAACGTCCGTCTGTTAATGTCATTACCGGGGTTATTAAAGCCAATTTCCCAGCCAGAATCGCTTTTAGAGTAACTTCAAAAATCGACTCTAGAACTATACTTGACTCAGGGGGTGCAGATCAGTTAATCGGACGCGGTGACATGCTTTACACACAGGGTAATGAATTGACTAGAATTCAATGTGCTTTTGTTGATACACCGGAGGTCCAAAAAATATCTGACTATGTTGGGGGTCAAATGGGATATTCTAGCGCCTACTTATTGCCCGAATATATAGAAGAAAATTCGAGTAATTTAGAGTTAGATCCATCTGACAGAGATGATCTTTTTAGGGAAGCTGCTGAAGTTATTGTATCAACTCAACAAGGATCAGCCTCTTTATTACAAAGAAAATTAAAATTAGGATATAACAGGGCAGGAAGAATTATTGACCAAATGGAAGTTGCAGGAATTGTTGGTCCTTTCGAGGGAAGTAAGGCAAGACAGGTCCTAATAACAGATTTAAATACCTTAGATCAGTTTTTGAAAAATCAAGATGGTTAAATTTATTTTATGAAAATAAAATTATTGTCAATAACACTATTATTTTTTCTTTCAACACCTACGTGGTCTCAAACTTCAATAGAGGCGAAAGATTTATTGGAAAAAGCTTCAAAAAAATTAGATAAATATGTTTCATTTGAAATTGAATTTATTTATGTTTTGAATAACCAAATTGAGCAAATTAATCAGGAAAGTAAAGGGAAAGTAATCATAGCTGGAGATAAATATAAATTAAATTTTCTTGATGCAATCCAGCTTTTTGATGGTAAAAATATTTATACAATTGTACCAGAAAATGAGGAAATTACCTTGATAAAACCTACTGATAATGATGAAGATTTTATGTTTAACCCTACAAAAATTTTAAGCTTTTATAAAGAAGGATATGATTACCATTGGGATATCTCTCAAAAGATTAAAGGAAAAAATATTCAGTTTATAAAGTTGATACCCACAGTTGATGATAGTGATATCAAGTCAATATTAATTGGAATCGATACCTCCGAATATCATGTTTATAAAATAATAGAAGTTGGTTTTAACGGAACAATAACTACACTGACAATTAATAATATGGAAATCAATAAAATTATTCCATCAAATTTCTTTGTTTTTGATCCTTCTGATTACCCTAATTATTATATCAACGAATAGGATTTGAAAATTATTGATCGTTATATCATTAGCCAATATCTGAGACGTTTAGTCAGCATATTTGGTATTTGTATGCTGATTTTTATAGTTCAGACTTTTTGGCTATTTATTGATGACCTGGCTGGTAAGGGTCTGGATTTTGAAACGATTTTTAAATTTTTAATTTATTATTCACCCAAACTTATACCTATTGTTCTTCCTCTATCTGTTTTATTAGCATCTTTAATGACCTTTGGAGATCTCGCTGAAAACTATGAATTTGCTGCCATGAAGTCTACAGGAATTTCTTTAATTAGGTGTATGTCAGGCTTATTTTTAGTCCATATCATGATTGGAGTAGGAAGTTATTATTTTTCAAATCATGTAATTCCGTATGGGGAATTAAAATCATATAACCTTAGAAGAAATCTGGCTAAACTAAAACCTGCAATTGCGATACGAGAGGGAATTTTCAATGACTTGGGGCAAATGAATATTAAAGTTAAGCGAAAATACGGTTTTGAGCAGAGACTATTGGAAGATGTAATAATTCACGAAAAAACAACTGATCATAAAAATAGAATCGTTATTAAAGCCAAAAGAGGGGAACTCAAAAGTAAAACAACTGATGCGACTCTTCAACTGGTTCTTTACGACGGCAATAGATATGAGGAAATTATTGGCAAAGACTACCAAGAAAAACTTCGATTACCTCATGCAAAAGTTCATTTCGAAAAATATGTTATGAATATTGATTTATCCAAGTTTAATAATATCGACCTCAATGAAGAAAATTACACATCAACTTTTCGGATGCAAAAAGTTAATCAACTCCAAGTAAGTATCGACAGTCTTGAAAGAGACTTTAGAGAACAAAAAAGAGTTTTTAGTGATAATTTTAATAAGAAACACTATACATCTCAAATTAAAACTGTCAAAATACAAGAATATGAACCAGATTCATTAATTACTGCCAATCTTTTGAATATAGTAGAAAATAAAACAAAATGGCGGCGACGTCAGAGCATTAATAATGCAATCACCGATGTAAAAAGTATATTAAGAAGTCTGGAAAACAAAAAACGAACCTTCTTTATTTATCAAAAGTTAATTAATCTTCATAAAATTACCTTGTTCGATAGGTTTACAATTATTTTTGCTTGTATATTTTTATTTCTCATTGGTGCCTCTTTAGGGGCAATAATTAAAAAAGGAGGGTTAGGACTTCCAATGGTATTATCCGTCTTGATTTTTTTATCTTATCATTACATTGGGATTTTTGGCAAAAACGCTGCCGAGGATAATAGCGTCACTCCATATCTAGCGAGCTGGATTTCTACAATTATAATAGCACCTTTTGCGTTCTATCTTACAAGACGCGCATCATATGACGAGGGGTTTGTTAACTTAGACTTTTTATTCATTCCTTTAAAACATTTTTTTAAAAAAATATCGAGCTCCAAATGAAATATTTAAAATGAAAAAAGACTCACTTAATAAAATCGAGGAGGCTATATCATCTATCAAAAAAGGTGAAATAATAATTGTAGTCGATGATGAAAATAGAGAAAATGAAGGTGATTTCATAGCAGCTGCTGAAGCTATTTCTCCCGAGATGATCAACTTCATGGCCACTCATGGTAGAGGATTGATTTGCTGTCCATTAACAGAAAAGAGGTGTAAAAAATTAAAGTTAGATCTTATGGTAAGCACTACCTCAGACCCAATGGAAACTGCTTTTACTGTTTCAGTTGATCTAAGGGGGAAAGGAGTTTCAACAGGAATATCTGCAATAGATCGAGCTAAAACAATTAAAGCACTTGTAGAAAGAAAAACAAAGGTTAGTGATTTTACTAAACCCGGACATGTATTTCCGTTAATCGCAAAAGATGGTGGTGTATTAAGAAGAACCGGTCATACAGAAGCAGCAATTGATTTTGCGCGACTAGCAGGTTTTGAGCCCGCGGGAGTAATAGCAGAGATTATGAATGAAAATGGTTCAATGGCAAGATTGCCTGAACTTTTTGAAGTGGCTAAAAAATTTAGTTTGAAGATTGTCTCGATCGAAGACCTAGTCGCTTATAGGATGCAGCATGACAGTCTAATTATCAAAAAAAGTGACGCGGAACTATCTACCCTTTTTGGTAAATTTCGCTTAAGAGCCTACCAACAAACAACCAATAACCAAGTTCATCTAGCACTTACAAAAGGTAGCTGGACTAAAGATGAGCCAGTATTAACAAGAATAAACTCCTTAAGGATAAGCAATGATATTTTGAGTTTACTTACTGGCCAAGTAGATACGGGTATGGAAAATATTTTTTCTTTGATAAATAAAGAAGAAAAGGGAGCCATTATTTTTATCAATCAACAACAGTCTGGGGAAAATTTATTATCCAGAATTGAAAAATTAAATGCCATGCAAGTTAAAGGAGAAGTAAATAAAGTTCCTCCTATAATGATGGATAGTAGAGATTTTGGAATTGGAGCACAAATTCTTCACGACCTTAAAATTAAAAAGTTAAATATTGTCAGTAATTCTTCGAAAAAACCACGAATAGGTATTACTGGATATGGACTTGAAATTATTGGTTACGTAAACTATTAATTCTACTCAAAATCAATAAAAATATTATATTTGCGCCCATGGAGAAATGGCAGAGTGGTCGAATGCGGCAGTCTTGAAAACTGTTGAGGGTCACACCTCCGGGGGTTCGAATCCCTCTTTCTCC